>VFKF01000086.1 GCA_009885705.1 Nitrospira sp.
GCGCAATTGCTTCGTCTGGAAAAAGAGCAACACAATCCGGAAGTCATCAATCAACTCTTTCGGACCGCGCATACGCTCAAGGGGTCTGCCTACACGGTTGGATTCCAGTCCATCGGCGATTTAACGCACTATGTCGAAGATTTTATGGGCTCGGTGCGAGAGGGGCGCGTCAAGATTCTCTCAGGGCATACGGATGTTTTGTTGCGATCGGTCGATGTGGTTCGCTTATTGATGCGGAGAGACTCCTCATCCCTCGATATGTTGCGCCAGCGATTTACGGTCGCCATGCAAGGGCTCAAACAGCTCGATCAGCCCATGGCGGCTCAGACTGTTGAGTCGAGGCCTGCCGTTCATGCAGTCGCGTCGCCGGTGGAGCAGGAGGCACAGGATCAGCAAGACGCTGAACCAGCCAAGACTGTGGACGGTAAAGCGGCGGAGGATCGCGAAGTCATCCGTGTAAGCCGCGATCGGTTGGAGCGGCTCTTGAATCTGGTCGGTGAGCTCGTGATCGGCCGGGGTCGGCTCGAACAGCGGCTGCATATGCTCGAGAATCTTTCGCAGCAAGTTTTAGCCTGTAAGGGGCGATTAGTCGAGTCGGTTCGTTCGTTTGAGGAAAAACATACCTTCACACTTCCGGCCGCCTCCTCAAGCCCGGCGTCCGTCCCGTTTCAGGGAGTGGCCGGTCTCAGCGATTTCGGCAGTCTCGAATTCGACAAGTACGACGATTTCAATATTTTGGCCCGCCGCATCAGCGAGGTCACGGCGGATATTACCGAGTCGATGACGCAATTGAGCGGATCGATTCGCCGTTCGCATGAAGACATGAGCCACTTGGCACAATTGACACTCGGGATGCGGGATGAAATTGCCCGTGCCCGTATGGTGCCGATCGGCACGCCATTCACGCGATTCCGCCGCGCCACACGCGAGATGGCTCGCGCGACCGGGAAAGAGGTAGCATTGGTCACCTCCGGTGAACATACCGAAGTGGACACGGGTGTCGTGGAACGGCTGGTCGATCCGTTGGTGCACCTCGTGCGCAACGCGGTCTATCACGGGATCGAGCCTGCGGCGGTTCGCGTGTCGAAGGGAAAGCCTGCGGCCGGGACGATCTATCTCCATGCGGCGCATCGCGGGAATGCCGTCTTGATTGAAGTCGAAGACGATGGAGCGGGGCTCGATGTTGAAAAGATCAGGGCCAAGGCGGTGGAGCGAGGGTTGATTCGCCCAGAGGTGGCCCGCGTGTTACCGGAGTCAGAAGTGATCAAGTTTATTTTCATGCCGGGATTCTCGACGGCTGACCAGATCGGTGATCAGGCCGGACGGGGAGTCGGCATGGATGTGGTGAAACGTGTCATTGAAAGCATGAACGGCCACATCGATGTCGAATCCATTCGAGGTGTGGGGACGAAGTTCACCTTGAATCTCCCGCTGACCTTGCTGATTGCCACGGCGCTCATGGTGAAGGCCGGGAGCGAACGGTATGCGATTCCATTGCCGTCGGTACGCGAAGTCACGATGTTGACAGCCAGTTCACATCAACGCATGGGCGAACGGTCGATCTTGCATATCGGCGATGAGGCGATCGAGGTACAGCCGCTTCAGCAATTGCTCACTCGGAATCGCGTGCCTGTGGAAGTCGGGAGACCGGTGGTCATCGTGCGAACGGCCGCTGGCATGATCGGTTTGCTGGTTGATGAATTGCTCGGACGTCAGGAAATCGTGATTAAACCCTTGGGGTCGTTCAAGTCGTTGGATCGTTCCAGCTTTGGCGGCGCGACCATCGATCCGGAAGGTCGCGTCGTCCTCGTGTTGGACCCCGCTCGACTGCTGGCCCGAGAGGCGCCAGTCGCGGCGGGACCGGAGTTGTCGTTAGACGCGTCCGCCTCCGTAGAGGCTCTGATTCCATACGAGGCGGCGCCGGAGCCGAAGGCATCGGAACCGTCGATTCTCTTAATCGACGACTCCCTGAGCATCCGGAAATTCGTGGGCCGGATGTTGGAGTCTGCCGGGTATAAAGTCGATACTGCGGTAGATGGAGAAGAAGGTCTCCGTAAAGCATCGGCGCAAAACTACCGATTAATCCTTACCGATCTTGAGATGCCGAAGCTCAATGGTTATGAAGTGATCCAGGGATTACGCAGCCGGGCGCAGACGCAGCAGACGCCGATCATCGTGATGACAACCAGAGCCGGAGATAAACACCGGCAAATGGCTCTGAATATCGGCGCGAGCTCCTATATTCCCAAGCCGGTTGAAGAGCGGGCGTTGATTCAGGAAATTGAGCGATGGATCGGTAAAGAGGCCACCGTGCGTCAATAGGCTCTCTGCCGCCTGACTTTTCGAATGGTTGTTGTAGCCGAGTTGTTGTCAGAACTGGAACGATCATGAGTTTACGAGGTCATCTTACATCGGCGAATGTGCTCGTAGAGACGGCCAGCTTCTTGGTCGTTCGTCTGGGGGGGAGTTATCTGGCATTGCCAGCAGATGGCGTGCATGGGGTGCTCACGCCCGAAGAGGCCGGCCTGGAGCAGGCGGTGATGGCGACAGGGACGCTCTACCAGCCGGTTGATCTTGCGCACTTGCTCTCGGTGGTGGCCGATCTGTCCGGCCTCGAAGTACGGACGGTGTTGTATTCGAATGGGCATTCACATGGCGCGATTCGCGTCGAGCAGGTGGTTGGCCTGACGGACGTCGAACGAAAGAATTGTCTTCCGTTGCCGCCGCAGTTTCGATGCGATGAACGGCGGTGGTTCGGGGGGATGATGCTGTATGAGGACCTTCTGGTGTTGATCGTGAATCCTGCCTGGATGCTGGGAGAGTTGGCCGAGGTGGTCTCTGTGGGCGCAAGGGAGACCTCGCAGCTGGTCGCCGCTAGCCCACTCGCAGGTGGTGGATCATGCTGAGGGCGGCTCGAGGGCAGCAACAGACTCAGACGACGAAACGGTCGTGGAATGTAGTGGTCTTCTCCATTGGTGGGATGAAGCTGGCCGCACGGACGGAAGATGTGGGGGGCGTGTCACCCTGGACTGGCAGTATTCCTGTGCCGAGTCGGACACCGTTCGTGCAGGCGATGCAGAAACGGGACCATCAAGTGATGCCGGTGTATGAATTGGCAAACAGGCTGAGTCGCACCTTGCAGGGAGATCCATTGCTGTGCCTGGTCGCGCGGCACGTCGATGGACCAATGGCGATCTGTATTGATGCGGCGGTACCATCTCTCGAAACGGTAGATGCCGCAGCGATTCGACCCATTGTCAGCGGCGATCTTGAAACGCTCGGGTCAGTCACGATTGGTGGAGACGATGTGACGATCGTGGCCTTGCAACGACTGGGACGGTTAGGATAGGACCTCGTTCGAGGTTCAGGTAAAGGGGAAAGGAAACTGAGATGCCAAACGTGCTGGTTGCCGATGACAGTATTGCCGTTCGGAAAGTCGCGGAGCGGTTGCTGACGGAGGCTGGATTTGGAGTCACTCTTGCGGCAAACGGTGAAGAGGCGTTGGCCTATTTGGCCAGAGAGAAGCCTGACTTGGTGGTCTCGGACGTGATCATGCCGGATAAGAGCGGGTACGAAGTCTGCGCGTTTGTGCGCGCGCAGAGCGGATTGGCAAATACCCCGGTGCTCTTGATCTCCGGTATTGTCAACGATGAGGTGACCAGGCAAGCTGAATCCTGTCATGCCGACGGAGTGCTGAAAAAGCCGTTCCAGGGTACGTCTCTCAAGGATCGCGTGCTTGAGTTATTGGCCAAGAGACAAGCGCCGGTCTCGCCTGCTCCGAAGCCTGTTGAGCCGGTGCCAGAGACGGTTGAACCGATTCATACGGCGCGTGTCAGCGACGAACAATTGGACACGTATCGGCAGACGGCTGCGCGATTGAAACCGCTTGAGGAAGAACTTCAGGTTGAACGAGACCGATCGGCACAGCTCACTCAACGAGTGGCGCAGCTTGAGGGGCAGTCTGGCAACATAAAGGAACTTGAGTCGATGTTGGCCCGAGAGCGAGAGCAGGCGGCTCAGTTGAAGAAAAAACTTGCAGAAGTCGAGCAGGCGACTGCCCGGGTGCAGGAACTCGAATCTGAATTGAAAAATGAACGCGAGCAGACGGCCGAGGTCAAGAAACAGGGAGTCGCGGTTGAGAGTCTGACGGCCCGTGTTCAGGAATTGGAAGAGGCGCTTCAGAAGGAACGTGAGGGTAGAGGGCAAGAAGCCTCGCGTCTCGCCGAGATGCAGAAGAGTGCGAGTCGTGTTCAGGAGATGGAGGCGACGTTGCATGCCGAGCGTCAGGCTGCCACGCAACTGGTCCAGCAGATGACGGCGATGGAAAAGACCGTGGCCCGGTCTCAAGAGCTGGCGCAGCAATTGGCACAAGAACAGGAACGTACGAGCGACGTCACTCGCCAGGCGGCTGAGGCTGAACGACAGTCAGCCGCGCAACTCGCGCAGACGCAAGAGCATGTGCAGGAGCTGTCTCGGCGTGTGGCTGAGCACGAACAGGCTGTCGCACGGATGAGTATCTTGGAACAAACATTGGCTTCCGAACAGGAAAAAAATCACGACCTGGCTGCACGCCTTTCCGAGTCCCAGCGTACATCGGAACGAGTCCAAGAGTTTGAATCGTTGCTTCAGACCGAGCGTGAGCGGAATAGCCTTCTGGCTAAGCGTGCATCCGATACAGAACAGGCAGCCGAGCAGGCGACCAAACGGTTTGAAGAAATGGCGACCAAGCTTGGCGAGATCGCGGGCTTGGCCTCTCAGCTGGGGAGTGGCAAGCGGCGGTCCTGAACCGATAGGCCCCCCCCTCCCGTAAGAACTGTGACAGTCGTGAAGGACTGAGGTTATGGCTGCTGAGACGACAGATGATTTTCAGAAAGAGCTAATCGATCTCTTTGTTCAGGAGGCACAAGAATGGCTCCAGAACATCCATGTCGCCCTTGACGAGTTGCAACAGGGCCCAGCGCCGGAGCGGCATGCCAAGCTCATTGGGATCATTTCGGCTGGAGTGACGAACCTCGGAGGATCCGCGGCCACCATCAATCTCCCGGATGTCGAGCAGGCCAGTTTCAAGGCGATTCCCTTCATCGAAGCCCTCCAGGATCCGACCAAATCGCTTTCCGTTCAGGACTTTCTCTCCCTGTGTAAGCAGTTAGGACAGATTCATACGGCCTTGACCCAGGCTACGGGCATTTCCTTTGAGGATGACGGGAGTGGCGCCGCCGCTGAGGCAGCCTACTCGAGTCTCTCATCTGCTGAGTTCCTGCAGGCCTTAGAGGCGTTGGAGGAGAGACAGCCACAAGCGGCCATGTCCGGACGCAACGTGATCCGGTCCATGATCGAGCAGATAGAAGGGCAGGTACAGGCCGGCGTTGGGCAAGTGGATGCCACGGTGATCCAGGGCTATCTGACGCGCGTGTCCGAAGCGGAAGAGTCGTTTCTGGAAGCCATTGGCCAGCAGGTGCCTGCGATTTCGGAGAAGCTGAATATTCTCGGACAGGACGGGGGCGAACCCGCCTCACGCATGGCAGACCTCGACGCCTCACTTCAGGATGTGGCTCGGCTTCGCAGCGAAGCGCAACAGGTGAACGCAGGGGCGGCCATGATGTTTTTTGCAGGGCTGCACAGTTTACTGACGGTGGTGGCGCAGCGTCGAGTGTGTCTAGCTGCCGCACGGGTGGAAACAGTGAAGGCACGGCTTCACGTCATGGGCACCGCGATCCGGGAGTGGGTGGACCATGGGCGTGCTCAGCGGGCCGCGATCAATCAGTTGCTTCCCTCCAGCCAGTCGTGATGGATGTGCCGAAACCCCGCACAGAGGTTCGTCGAGATGCCTGCGGGAATCGCTATCGACGAGCGAAGATGATGGCTCAATGACGACAGACGTGGACTATACAAAGTATTGGGGGCTCCAAACCCTCCCGTTCGACAATGTGCCGGACCCACGATTCTATGTGCCCTGTACCCAGCATGACACGGCCTATCAGTGGTTGAGTTACGGAATTCAGACACGCAAGGGTATGCTCCTGCTCACCGGCGACATCGGGTGCGGAAAAACGTTGCTCAGCCGCAGATTGATCGGCGGGTTATCGCCTGCACAGTATGACATTGCGCTTGTTGCCAATCCCGCATTGTCTCCTTCAGAATTGTTGGCTGAGGTATTGTCTCAGTTCGGACTCAACCCCGTGCGATCGAAAGCGGGACGCTTGCAGCAGCTCAATGAGCGACTGCAGCTGAATGCACAGCGCGGGATCGATTCGGTCTTGATCGTGGATGAGGCGCAGGCGATTGAACGTGTCAAAGGATTCGAGGAGTTGCGATTACTGACGAATTTCCAACTCAATGACCGATTTTTGCTGACCGTGGTCTTGATTGGCCAGCCTGAACTGCGTCATCGTGTCGCCAACATTCCACAACTGAACCAGCGAATTGCGGTCCGTGCCCACCTGGGCCCCTTCACGGCCGAGGAGATGGCGTCATATATGAAGGCTCGTATGGGCATCGCCACTCATCGGACAGATGTATTTACCGAGGAGGCAGTGGCCGCCATTTACGAACAGACTCAGGGGATTGGACGGCTGATTAATGCGCTCTGCGATCAATGCCTCTTTGCCGGATCCCTCGAAAACATGGTAGAGATCGATGACCGTCTTGTTCAGCGGGTCGGGCAATGCCGATGATGTATCGACGAATGCTCAAAGAGAACGGCCGAAGGCCATGAACGAATACAACATGCCTGATTGGTATCGGATTGCGCAGGAACAACTGACGGGCGTGGCTCTGGCCGTCCAGCGGCAGGACGCACTCGACTTGGAGTCCATCTCTACCCTGGCAACGGGTATTGGGGAGGCACTCAAGAGAAGTGACCAATTACTCGTGCAGGCGATGAGCGGGCCAGCTGGTCCCCCGCTCATTACCAATCTCGTGAATGTCGGGATTGTCGCAACAAAGGTCGGCGCCGGGCTGGGATACCACGGGAAAGAGTTGGAACGGTTGACGTTCGCCGGGCTCCTGCATGACATCGGTCTGTTTGCCGTACCGCAGTCGGTCATCAGTAAATCCAGCCGGTTGACCCACGATGAACGGATGCTGATTGAGCAGCATCCGGATCTCGGCTATGAGGCGATTCGAAAGGCTGGTCCACAATACGAGTGGCTGGCGCAAGTGGTGCGTCAAGCCCATGAGCGGTGGAATGGGCAGGGATACCCCAACAAACTGAAGGGGCGGCAGATCAGCGAGTTTGCCCAAATCATCGGGGTTGTGGATGTGTTCGATGCCCTGGTGAGCCCGCGGGGCTATCGCCGTCGATACTTTCCGCACGAAGCGGTCCGAGAATTGATGGTGGCGGAACGAACGGCATTCCCGCGCGAGGTGGTGAAGGCCTTGGTCGAACAACTGTCAGCCTATCCGCTCGGCACCTCGGTGCGGTTGACCACCGGAGAGGTGGGGACCGTGAAGCGCGTCAATGCGAGCTATCCGCTTCGTCCGGTCGTATGGATCGAAGGTGATCCAGTCCGCGGCCAGGAACCACGGCAACTTGATTTGAGCTTGACCCCGCTCGTGTCCATCGTGCAAACGCTTGAACCGCCTGACGTCGCGCGTTTGTCCTTTCCGACAATTGAGAAGAGTCCAACGCCATCTGCGACCGTTCCCGCGGTATCCGATCAGTTCACATCGTTATTGGAAGGGTTGGATGCGCTGGCCAGCGCGATTCAGGGTGCTGTCGAGTCCAAGACTCCTGTGCGAGAACAGGAGTCGACAGCATTGTCGGGTGAGCGGAGATGGCTTGTGCGTTCTTCTGCACAGGATCTGACGGATCCAAGCTTTGAGAAAGAAGTGATCGGGCTTTTTGCCCTCGAAGCGCATGAATGGCTGGCTCAAATTCAGGCGGCATTGAGACAACTGGGTGAAGGGACTCACGAAACGGTGCGTCCGAAGCTCTACGGAATTCTCTTGCACGGTATTACCAATCTTGCCAAGTCTGCGGCCACGGTGCAATTTCATGCGATTGAGCAGATGGCCTCGAACCTGCTTCCCATTCTCCACGATGTGGGGCGTCAGGAACCGCGTGCGATGACGGCAGCGCTTCAATCGCTTCAGGAGGGATTGGATCGGATCAATGTGGCGGTGCGTCGATTAGCAGGTACTCAAGAGGACGGTCGTGCTGAACAGGATGGCCCTTCTGTTGCACCGGTGGAGGATACGCAGGAGATATCTCCTGCTATGGCCATGGATGATTCGGCGACTCTTCCGCGGCAGGCCCCTGTCGCTACCGGGATTTCCAGCCCACCCCTTCTTCATGCACTACGGGATCTGCAACAGGCTCGCGCCCGGTCGATGCAGCCGGCGCGCGATGTGCTAGAGGCCGTCATCAACCGAGCCGAGCGGGAAGCCAATGATCTCGATGTGACTGCCGTCGGACAGATTTTGACGGAGCTCGATCGCCTCGACGATGAGTTTCTTCACGAAGTCCGGCGCCAGGTCCCGATCATGAGTCGGGCAATTGAAGAATTGCGCGCACAAGGGCAGGTGGATTTTGTCACGGCGTCTCAGCTCGATCCGATCGTCCAGCAGGTCGAGGTGCTCTACGACATGGCCAGCCATGTGCAAGCGACCATGATCACGATGTTTTTGCAAGGCCTTCGCTCCTTTCTCATGGTGGCAGCCTATCGGAAAACCTCGACGTTGCCACAACGATTGGAAACCGTCCAGGGCCGGATTCAAGCATTGATTCCCATGGCGGAGCAATGGGTCAATATCGGGCGTGTCGAGCGATTGGCCATCGGTAATATTTTGCCAGTCTAGTTCCGTCCTGCCGATGTGCACAGTTCTGTACGATTGTGACGAGAAAATCTTCCTGATCGTATGGAAACGGTGCCTGCCTCCTCTATACAGTTCTGCGGTATTATCGCATCACTATGGAATTGCACGGATTGTATTGCCTACCGATTGGGCAATCAGTAGGGTGTGCTGTCTCGACGTGGTATTGGCCGCTCATCCACATGGTTATCCACAAGCCGTGCACATGTTTTGTGGACACCGAAACTGTCGGTAGTAACCGGCTCATGCTCTCCGCCTTTTCCAGCGCGGAACTTCACGGGGTCGACAGTGAAAGACTGCTGGGAGAAGGCCGTTTTGCTGTCGACATCTGCTTTCATCCCTTGGGATCAGTCGAAGGGTATCCAGCGTCTCACAATCAGCTGTCCTGTCTGCTGTTGCTCAGGTGTCAGCCTCAATTCATCAGCTAGTCGCGTGGATTGGACGGCCAGCTATTCAGTTCAGCTGAAAAGATCGCTCTCCTCTTTCCTTGCATGCGACAAATAACAGAAGGATGGTATGATGCCGCCGATTTAGGGTCTTTTTTCGTCGAGGACGAGGAGCCGATCAGCATAATGAGGTGGGGGAACGGCTGATGCCAAAACTTGTGACAGTCTTGCGGCCCGAGAAAATTCAGGAGCAAGCTCGTATCTATGTGCGGTCGTATATCCTCATGCCGTCCGGGGTGGTCGGACTGGTCTGTATGATTGGAGGGCTGGGATCGCTCGGCTATCAACTCCTGGCAAACCATACCTATACATCGTTAACTTTTATCGCCAGCTCAGGTCTCCTTGTGATCGGCGCATTGTTCGGGTGGGGGCAAACTCGGTATCACCGTTATCTGTTAGCCTCTTTTCCTGAGGTGTATGCGGCGCGGATGCGCACGGCGGTGGTGCAAGGGAGCAAGAAGGCCAAGGCCGCGCCGGAGATGCCGGAAATCACCCATGCAGGGCGAGGCTTCGTTCCGATACTCACCGTTGCCGCGATGATACTGATCTTCAGCGCATCGGCCGCAGCTATGATGGAGGGGGACCTTGATCCCTTCCCGGCTGTCCTGATTCCCTGGGCTGGATTCTACTGGGCTAAGCTGTTTGGGTGGCGTGGAATTATTGGCTAGGGGGAGACAACCGGTTCGTTATCTGGTTCGCTTCTTGGGTTTCGGCTTCGAGGTTTGAGGTGCTTTGCCTCGGGCCTCTACCTGCTTCATCTTTTCTTCCAATGTGCGAATTGCCTGTCGGAGTTCTGGAAGCCGTGGAATGACGGCTTGAGCTTTGACCCATACTTCATGGGGCATGACGGGAGCTCCAGAGACGATTTGATTCGGTTCGAGGTTGCGGTTCACGCCCGCGCGCGCGGCGACCATGACTTGATCGCCGATGACGATGTGATCAGCCACTCCTGCCTGCCCGCCGATCATGACATAGTTTCCCACACGAGTACTGCCGGCGATCCCGACCTGTGAGACAAGGATTGAATGGGCGCCGATTGTCACGTTATGGGCGATCTGGACCAGGTTATCGACCTTGGTGCCTTGCTTGATCAGTGTTTGGCCGACGGTGGCTCGATCGACCGCCACATTGGCTCCGAGTTCGACGTCATCCTCGATCGTGACCCCGCCGAGCTGAGGAATCTTATAATGCCGGCCTTGATCCTGCACATAGCCGAATCCGTCGCTTCCGATGACCGTGCCGCTGTGAATGATGACCCTTGCGCCGATGGTGCAGCCTTCCCTCACGACGACGTTGGGATAAAGCAGCGTATCGTCCCCGATGGTGGTGTCGTCCCCGACAAAGACGCCAGGGTAGAGTCTCACTCGTGCCCCGATCGTGACACGGTCTCCAAGGGTGACTCCTGGCCAGATTGAGACATCGGGACCGACCTGCGTATCGATGCCTTTGACCACGGACGGGTCGAGGCCGCGCGGAGGGGCGACCGGGCAAAAGAACGCCTGGGCGACCTGCGCAAAGGCCAATGTCGGATTAGCGACGACGATATGAGGGTTCGAGATCTCCGCCAGACGCCGGTGGGCGAGGAGCATTCCGGCAGCAGTGGGCCCGCCCGTCTTGAGCATCCGGTCCCCTGTGACGAAGGTCAGATCGTTCGGGCCTGCCTCTTCAAAACTGGCCAGGCTTGTGATGCTGGCTTGTGGCGATCCCACAAGCTCTCCGCCGACGACATGATGGATCTGTGCCAATGTGATGGGGGTACGTGGACGCGTGGCCATGGTATTACGATTTCTTTGTGCGTTTTGGTTTAGTGGGCTTCGCTGGTTTTGCCGGCTTCCTGGCTGCAGCGGGCGAGGCCGATTTTCCTAACCGCTGTTCAACGTAGGTGACGACATGGCCCACGGTTGTCAGTCCTATCAGATCTTGGTCAGGAATCTGGAGATCGAAGGCTTCCTCGATGCGGTAGAGCAGTTCGATCACAGCCATCGAGTCGAGACCTAAATCGTCACGCAGATGTTGGGAGATGAGGATCGCGGCTGGATCGCGCTTCAGGTACTCACCCAAGGAGGTGCGGATCTTCAGCGATACAGTGGGGTCGGTTGCCATAGGTCGATTCTCTCAGTGGTGTGCTTAGGTGGTCGCCTGCTTCAATACCACAGCGGCATTGTTGCTGCCAAATCCAAACGCGTTCAGCATGGCGACTTTCACGCGGCGTTCTTGTGCCGAGCGGGAGAGTCCTGCCAAGGCACAGGCCGGATCAGGGTCGTCATAGTTGGCGGTTGGGTGAATGTGGCCTGTGTGGAGAGCCAATACCGAGGCGATGCCTCCGATGGCCCCGGCGGCACCCAGCGTATGGCCGATCAGCGACTTGGTGGCGCTGATCGCGATTTTATCCGCGCGCGATTTAAACAGTTGCCTGATCGCCTTGGCTTCGACCGCGTCGCCGATCGACGTCGACGTGGCATGCGCATTGATGTAATCCACCTGCCCGGGGGTGAGGCCGGCGTCCGCCAGAGCCAGCTTCATCGTATTAGCCACTTCAAGGCCGTCTTCACGAGGGATGACCATGTGATAGGCCTCGCTGGTCGCGGCATAGCCAGCAATTTCGGCATAGACTCGCGCTTTGCGCTTCTTGGCATGCGCCGCCGATTCCAAGATCAGCGAACCGGCGCCTTCCCCCATGACGAAACCGTCGCGCAACCGATCGAACGGCCGTGAGGCCTTGTCCGGCTGATCGTTGAACTTAGACGAAAGGGCGCGCAGGGAGCAGAAACCTGCGAAGACAAGCGGGGTGATGCTGGCATCGGCTCCGACGACGATCACGACATCCGCCCGGCCCTCGCGGATACAGTGAAGCGCTTGTCCCAGGGCATGGGCGCTGGAGGAGCAGGCCGTGGAAATCGTCAGATTCGGGCCTTTGGCGCCATACGCCATTGCGATAATGCCTGAGGCAGAATTGAGCGTGATGGTGGGAATGAAGTTCGGATGGACGCGATGGGGTTTCTGGTGCTGGTAGAGTTGCGTGATTTCACGCTCACCCATGACCATTCCACCCATGCCGGCTCCCACGATCACGCCGACGCGGTGAGGATTCTCTTTCACCATCTGGAGGCCTGAATCGGCCAGCGCTTCCTTTGCCGCCACAAGGGCAAACTGGGCGTACCGATCGACCCGGTCGCCATAGGCGTTGTCGAGCAATCGTTCGGCAGAGAAGTCGCGCACCTGACCTGCGACCTTCGAGCGATAGCCATCCATGGGAAAGGGGTCGAATGACGTAATTGCTGAGATACCGGATTGGCCTGCGAGGGCAGCCTTCCAGAACTCACCGACCCCGATACCGATCGGAGACACGATACCTAACCCTGTGACGACAACGCGCGAACGCATCTTCTTGAAATCCTTTTGCACATGCTCTGCTTCTACTTACCGGAAGCGCCCGGATCAGTCAACCGCCGTGGGATTAGGTGAGACAGGCTGAAGCTGGGAAGGCTGAAGGCCGGAGTCCGAATACTTCAGCCTTCAGCCTGTCACATGCTAATAGCGCACCTTGAGCATCAAGTAGAGGCCAAAACTCAAAAAGAGCATATTCGCCATCCATCCGGCGATCAGCGGCGTTAAGACCCCGCCGCGGCCGAGCGCGATCGCGATCGAGTGCGTCGTCCAATAACAAAAACCGACGGCAAGCGCCTGACCAATTCCCATCGCCATGCTGCCCCCTCGCGTCCCGCTTCGGCGCAGACTCAGCGCAATGCCGACCAACACCATGATCACCGTGACGAACGGGAAGGCGATTCGGCTGTAATAGTCGGTCTTGAGCCGTGCGGACTGGGAGTCTTGTTGATATCGGCGTCTGGTATAGGCCCGAATGTCATGGAACGTCATCGCTTCGGAATCGCCGGAGAGCCATGTGGTGAAGTCGTCTGGAATGAGGGTCAACACGATGGCTTGCCGGTCGAATGGGGTCACCGACACGGCTCCATCGGGGGAGAATAGCCGGTGCTGTCCCTGGTACAGGGCCCAACTAGAGTTACTGTAGCGGGCTTCCTCGGCTTCCGTGATGCCGATTAGTTTGAAGTGGCGATCGAATTGAAAGAGGCGCACACCGCCCAAGCGCTCTCCGTCGACGGAGACGCTCGTCACATGCATGAGGCTGTCCGCTCCCACTCTCGTCCAGGGTTGCTGGAGTTTGACAGCGGCAGAGGGAGATTTTTTTTCGATGCGCGTGGTTCGAATCTCTTCGGACTTGCTCGCGGCTAACGGGATGACGGTGGAGCTAAAGAGTAAGAGCACGAGAGAAATCCCTGCGGCAAAAATAATGAAAGGGGCAGTGATCCAGGGCAAACTGATGCCGCAACTGCGCATCGCCGTAATTTCGTGACCGCGGGAGAGCAGGCCAAATGTGAGGAGGGTGGCCATGAGGATGGCCAACGGCGCAATTTGGAAGGAAATGGCGGGCGCCTTCAGCAGAAAATAGGTCAGGACGTCGATCCAGTTGGCATCGTAACGCAAAAACCGGCGCACCTTCTCGAAGAAATCGATGACGAGATAGATGGTCATCAACCCGCTGAAGCACATCGTGAAGATCTTGCCGTATTCGCGCAGGAGATAACGAAAGAGGATAGGCATAGGGTTACCGGCGACTCATGATGTAAAACCACACGACCGTGGTGACCGCAAAGATGCCGTTCGGGAGCCAGGCTCCGGCAAAGGGCGGCAGGCTCGCCGTCGTGACGAGAAATTCGCAGGCGACATTCAGCATGTAGTAGACGACGACCACGACCACGCCGACCGCAAAGCCCCCCATGCTTCCTGACCGTTTCGAGACGATGCCGACCGGCACGCCCAGCAGGCAAAACACCAGTGAGGCAGTGGGAAAGGCCAGGTCTTTATAATATTCCATCAACCGTCGGAGCGCGGTGGGGTCGCGCCATTGTGATTGTGCGAGTTGGGCGACAATGGCCTCGTAGGAAGGACGTTCCTCCGTCGAGGAGTAGCCGCTTTGATTCAACGAGAGTTTCAAGTCATAACTCGTGAAGGCCACCTGCTCGTATTGATCGGCTTGATTCGGTCTGCTGTGAATCACGCCCTCTTGCAGGCGTAAGGCCACCTGATTGCTGGCGCTATCGATTAAGACCTCATACTGTTGCGCCACGATGATACGGGGATTGTCAGGATTCCGCTCATCTGAGACGAAGATGCCGGTCGTGGCCTGTTTGGGATCCCCATCCGGGACATAGATCGTCATGTTGGGGATGGGCTCGTTAAAGGTTCCCCGTTCCAACGCGAGCACCAATTGATCCCGAAGGAGATTCAGCGCCACCTTCTTGAGATTGGTGGAACTCCAGGGTTGCCCCCACTGCGCCAACCACAAGGTCAATCCGAACACGAGCAGGGCAAAGAGCATGACGGGGCGAGCCAATCGCATGAGGCTCAGGCCTGCTGCCTGCATCGCCACCAATTCCTTATCGAAGGACAGTCGTCCGAACGCGGTGATCGAGGCGATGATCCCGGCGATCGGGAGGGTCAAGACGAGGAACGACGGCATCAGATGGGCAAAGACTTGCAGCACCGCCACGATGCCAACGCCTTTGGAGACCAGTAGTTCCACAAGGCGCAGGAGTTCCCGCGTGAGCATCACAAAGCAGAGGGCTCCGAGGCTTAAGCTAAACGGGGACAGGAGTTCGGTGAAGATATAACGATCTAGCAGCGTTCGTAGAAACATTCGACCAATCATGCTCCTCGCACGGTGCGACACTATAGGCGAGCAGGCGAGGCTTGTCTAGCGGAGAGGCAGCGAGTCTCAGGCGCCGAGTGTTATGGGATGGCTTGACAAGATTGGAAACGCCGTGGTACATGCTGCGCGATTTATAACCAAGATGGGTTTTGTGACTGATTTTGTCTCTCCAATGAGCCCGTCATGCTCACCCCACTCGTTGTACTGTCTTTTTTTCATCACATGTGTCACTCAGTTGGCTCCGGGATCGGTCACGTAACTACACGTGTCCGTTGAGGAAAGGAGGCGTTCTGTGAAGGCAAAGGGTACGGTGAAGTGGTTCAACGATCGCAAAGGGTTTGGATTCATTCGCTTGGAGAGTGGAGATGATGTCTTCGTACATTATTCCGCGCTGCAAGGAGAAGGATTCAAGACGTTGAAAGAGGGAGAAAACGTGGAGTTCGAAGTGGTGCAAGGTGCCAAGGGGCCTCAGGCTTCGAATGTATTGAAAGCAGCCGGCGCCGAATTGTCCTAGGCGCCCGTACGAATATTCGCATTGGAAGGCCTGCTCCTCATCGGGAGCAGGCCTTCGTATTTTTGCGGAGTGCGGTGCGCATCAGAAAACCCCATTTCGTTGACAATACGTAATGACACTGTTAGCGTTTGATCGTTGTGGAGGTTCGTCTTGGCGATCGACCGCAGTAAAGTTCTGCATAGCGCACAGCTCTTTGCGTCACGAGGGCAATTCGACGCAGCCATCAATGAATGGAAGAAGCTTTCCGCCGAATCCCCAGGCGACGGAAGCATCTTCAATTCAATCGGAGAATTGCATCTCAAGCGCAGTGCGACCAACGATGCCGTCGCGGCGTTTCTGCAGGCCGCCAACGCCTTTCGTGCAGAAGGCGCCACGTTAAAGGCCATTGCCACATTCAAGAAAATCTTGAAGGTCGATCCGTCCCGGTACGACGTCTATCGGCATCTCGGCGATCTCAATGCAGAACGAGGTTTGCTGAGCAGTGCCGTACAGGATTATCTCACCCTCGGGAAGCACTATCTCAAAGAAGGAAAAAGCAAAGACGCGCTGGACATCTATCGGCGGATCGTCACACAAGATCCCTCGAATCTGGATGCCCAGCAGCGGGTAGCGGAACTGTGCCTGCAAGAAAATATGCAGGACGAAGCCACGAAAGTCTACTTGCAACTGGGGCGCGAACGGTCGGCACAGCAGCGGTATGCGGAGGCCAAAGACGCCTATAAGGCTGTCTTGCGCATCGACCCTGCCAACAGCGAGGCAGCCCAGTTCATCGACCATTTCGAAAAAACCGGTGGCGCCTCTGGGCAACCAACGAAGTCCAGCTCGGCTCAAGGGGGCGAGCAATCAAAGAGTTCGGAGCCGCTCGACCTGCTGTCGGAGGCGACTCGCCGGATCGAAGAGAAACAGTTTGCCGGCGCGGAGGCCATTCTCAATCAATTGCTGACCAAGGAGCCGGGCAATCCGGATGTCTGCCAGTTGTTCGCAAAGTTGCATCTTCAACGCGGAGATCTCCAGGTCGCTCTCGGCGAATATCGGTACCTCGCCGGCGCAGCCTTACGCGCGCAAGACTACGCACAGGCTGAAACTCTGATCACCGATTTTCTGGCGGTCGAACCGCAGTCGGTGGCGATGCTTGAACTCTACGGAGAACTCTACGGAGAGAAAGGCGATGCCGCCAACGCCGTGGTTCAGTATGGGAAGGCGATTGAACTGTTGTTGGAACATCCCGAGCCTGGGATGCCGACGCTGCATGAGGAACTTTTCGAGAAAGTCACGGCGCTCGCGCCGGATAGTCTCACGGCGAAAAAACTGGCGGCACTGATGCATGGCTCCCCGATGGAGGCACCGCCTGGTCCGGTTCAACCCGAGCCAGTTGTTTCTCCCGCAGTGGCTGCTCCATCGATCCCAGTTCAGGACACGAACACATTTTCGATTGCCGATGCTGCTCCAGACGATGCCTGGAGTATGACTTCGAAGATCGCCCCCCTACAGGACAGACATTTCTCGCTCACCGAGTCGGAACCGACTGCAGTGTCAGACCCGGAGCCGGTTCAGTCGGTAGAACCGGAACCGGTTACACCGAGCAGCGGTTTTTCGTTTTCGATTGCCGAGCCGGTGGCGGAAGTACCCATCGAGCCTCTCCTCTCCACGAGCGAGCAGTTCCAAGCCTATGTGGCAGCCGGTCAACATGCTGAGGCGGAGGAATGGCTCAGCCGTCTGGTAACGGAAGAACCGCATCATTCTGAAGCTCGAGAACTCTTCGGGTACTTGCTCGAGATCAAGCGCGATACGGCCGGCGCTGCCTTGCAATATTCGCGAGCCCTCGAATTGCTCCTGGCAGATCCTGAGAAGAAGCATGCGCCGCAGCCGGCGATTCTCTATGCCAAGGTCAAAGAGCTAGCTCCGGCCAGTCCGTTGGTCGCGAAGTGGGCCACGATCTTTTCGCCGAAGACGGAAGTGACGATACCGGTCGTTGAGGCTCCTCCGGTCTATGCAGAACCGGTTGACCCCGTTGACCCAGAGACTCACTACACCCTGGGTGTGGCCTACAAGAATATGGGGCTGCTGGACGAAGCGAAAGAAGAGTTTACTTGCGCGATGAAGGGTTCTGATTTTTTCCTGGACTCATGTCTGATGATCGCGGTCTGCTTGAAAGAGCAGGGAGAAGGTCAGTTGGCCAGTCAACAGCTTGAGCAGCTGCTGCAGGACCCGAAGTGTCAAGGCGCCAAGGGGCAAGCGATCAGTTATGAACTCGGATTACTCTACGAAGCCCAAGAGCGATGGAGTCACGCGGCCATCATTTATCAATCGATTCCGACCTTCCATGATGTGCCGAAACGACTCGACTCGGTTCGTGCTCGCCTCGGACCGGCTCAGGCGCCCTCACCCGTGTTACGCTACGCCAACTAGCCAGCCGCAGAAACAGCATTCAAGTCTATCTGGTCTCTTCGGTCCGTCTGGTCTATCTGGTTTGTTTCGATCAACCAGATAGACGAGATAGACCAGACAGACTGGGTCAGTGGACCTCGTTGGGGACTGGACGTCCTTCCAAGGCTGCGTCAATATTTTTCAAGCAGACCAATCCCATCTGAACCCTCGCATGTAATGTGGCCGAGCCCAGATGGGGGAGGAGCACCACTTGTTTCAGTTGACTAAGCGCCGGGTGGACTGCCGGTTCCTGTTCATACACATCGAGTCCCGCTCCGGCGATCGTTCCTCTCTTGAGAGCCTCAACCAATGCACCCTCATCGATGATCGGACCACGAGCAGTATTAATCAAGAAGGCGGTCGGTTTCATCCAGGCCAACTCACGGGCTCCGATCAGATGGTGAGTGGCCGTTGTGAGTGGAACGTGTGTGGTCACGATGTCGGCTTCTTCAAGGAGATTCCTCAGCGCACGGTGCTCCCATCCGGAAGAGAAGGATGAGGCAGCCAGATGTTGCCGTGAGTGATAGCGCACCGGCATCCGAAACCCCACCGCCCGCTGTGCGACCGCTTGGCCGATCCGTCCCATGCCGATAATGCCAAGGATCTTTCCCGACACTTCCGCTCCCAGGAGTTGAGTCGGACTCCACCCTGTCCATTGGCCGGATCGCACGAGGGCATCGCCTTCGACGATGCGGCGTGCCGTCGCCAAGATGAGCGCCCAGGTGAGATCTGCCGTGGCATCTGTCAAAACATCCGGCGTGTTGGTGACGATCAGGCGGCGCTGTTTCGCCGCAACAAGATCGATGTTGTTGTACCCGACTGCATAGTTCGCCAGAATTTTCAGCCTGGTGGCAGCTTGAATGGTCTCCGCATCGATGCGATCGCCCAGAGTCACAATCGCGGCGTCGGCCTGGCTGAGGCCGTCACGGAGAGCCGATGGAGTGGGCAACTCATCGAGCGGTTCCTGCACGAGTCGGAAGCGCTCCCGCACGATGGCCATGACAGGGTCGGGAAGAAGTCGAGAGACGTAAAGGGTTGGACGTATATCGACCACAATGCGTACTCCTATATGAGGCACCTATATTAGCCGGTCATGTGTGGCGGGACAACCGGACTTGTGCCGGTCTCAACAGTCCGTCTAGAATGCGCACGCTTAATTATGACCTCACCAACCCTCATTCTGCCTGAACGTTCTCACGCTATTGCTTCCGACCTGCGAGCTGTGATTGGCGTCGATAAGGTCAAAGATGACTATTCAACGCTCACCGCCTATGCGGTGGACGCAAGTATCTATCGGATGACGCCGAAAGCCGTCGTGCTTGTGGAGTCCGAAGAGGATATTGCGGCGACGGTGCGATACGCCGTACAGCGAGGAATCCCTCTGACGCCACGGGCGGCTGGAACCAACTTGACTGGCTCGGCGATCGGGGCGGGGATTATTCTGGATGTGTCGCGCCTCAATCGGGTGCTGGAGCTGAACAAGGAAGAGCGTTGGGCTCGGGTGCAGCCGGGTATCGTACTGGCTGAACTCAACAAGCGGCTGGCTCGTGACGGTCTGCTCTTTGGTCCCGATCCCTCCAGCGGCGACATGTGCAAGCTGGGCGGGATGTTGGCGAACAATTCATCCGGTCCCCACACGCTGCGGTACGGTGCGGTCAAAGACAATGTCGAGGCGCTCCGTGTCTGTTTGCAGTCCGGCGAGTGGCTGGATGCAAAGTCGTATGGACTCGACGATCCAGATTGCAGCCAGCTACTCAAGACGCACAGGCCGCTTCATGATCTGAAGTCCTTGTTAGAAGGCAATGCTGCCCTGATCGCGCAGAAACGTCCGACTGTCAGCAAGAACAGTTGCGGCTACAATCTCTTTGGGCTTGCCGATGGACTTGCGCAAGGGCGCTTCGATCTTCCCAAACTGTTCGTCGGCAGCGAAGGCACGCTCGGTCTCTTCAGTGAAGCGACTATCAGGCTGGTCGAGAAGCCTCGATCCACCCTGACGGCCCTCATCCATTTTCATCGTTTGGAAGATGTGGGCGAGGCGGTGCCGAAGCTGCTGGAGTTGCATCCGAGCGCGTTGGAAGTGATGGATGCCAACACGCTCAATCTGATTGGGCGAGCGAAGCATGGCATCCCGGCCGATGCGGCTGCCACCCTCCTGGTGGAGTTGGATGCCGACGGGGCGGGGATCGATCTTCGCGAACAGGCCGAACGTATGACCGGGATCTGCCGCAGCTATCGTCTCGCGTCCGACCCTGTGATCGCATTCGATCCCGAGCAGCGGGATCAATTGTGGAAGGCGCGCAAGGCCCTCTATCCGACGCTCTATCGATTTGACCCCAAGAAAAAGCCGATCAACTTTGTCGACGATGTCGTGGTTCCGGCTGAACGAATCAGCGAACTGATCCGGTATCTGGAGGAGTTCTTCGCCGGGCAACATGTACCGGTTGCGATTTTCGGCCATATCGGGAATGGGAACGCCCACATTATACCGTTACTCGATGTGAACGATCAGGGCGATTTCGACAAGATGGTGCAGAGCTATCACGAGATTCACCAGACGGTCTTGAGCCGCTTCGGCGGCTCGATCTGCGGGGAGCATGGGGATGGCCGGGTGCGAGCCGAATATGTGAAGACCATGTTCGGTCCTGAGCTGTACGATCTGTTTGTGAAGGTGAAACAGAGTTTCGATCCCACCGGGATGCTCAACCCCGGGATTAAGATTAGCGACCGGCCCTTCACGGACCATATCGACTATGTGCGATTGTCGAAACCCTGCGCGACCTGCGCCAAGTGTAACGCCGTCTGTCCGGTCTACGATGTCTTTCAATCGGAAGATATGAGTTCGCGGGGCTGGTTCGAGATCGTCACCGACAAAAACTACAGTTATCTCAATTCGAAGCGAGTCGTGGAGGCCTGTCTCAACTGCAAGTCTTGTCGGACGGCCTGTCCGGCCGGCGTGGATGTCTCCCAACTCATTCTCGACCGGCGCGCCGAGAACCCGAACAAGATGGCGGGTTTGATCTTTCGTTTCCATGCGCGAACAGCCATCTTTGAACGATTTTTGAAGTTCCTCGCAGTCTGTCAGCCGATCTGGGGGCGACCTCTGATGCGGCGGCTGCTCGATCTGGTGACGAAGCCTTTCATGCATCTTCTGGCGGAAACCGCACGACTCTCTCCGAAGCTGGCGATCCCTCGATTGGCCACACGGCAACTTCGTGACCGTTATCCGGAGTTGATTCCCCAGGCTGGGCAACCGGCCCGCTCTCCGGTGGCCTATTTCCACGGCTGCGCGGCCAACTATTTCGACGATGGGGTGGGTGATGCCGTGATTGCGGTGTTGCGAAAGCATGGGGTCGAGCCGGATCTGCCGCCGCAACGCTGTTCGGGGACGCCAATCGAAACCTACGGGCATCGTGCGCTGGCCAAAGAAGGGGCGAGGGTCAATCTCGCGTCTATGGCAGGATACGAGAAAGTCGTGACCGGGTGCGCCTCCTGCACCCTCATGTTGAAGGACTATCCAACTTTGTTCGCCGGAGAGCCTGAACAGGGGGCGGCTCAGGCCTTGGCCACACGAGTCACCCATATCTCGCAGTTTGTGTCACAATCGCTCGTCAAACCGGCCATGGCCAGTCAGCAGCCCAAGCCCTGCAAAGTGGCCTACCATTCTTCCTGTCATCTGCGAGCGGCTGGCGTCACCAAGGAGCCACGTGCGATATTGGCGGGCTTGCCTGGCGTCGAGTATGTCGAGATGCCGGACGCGGATCGCTGTGCGGGCGGAGCCGGCACCTATCTCGTCAAGGATTTTGAGACGTCTCAGCGCATCGTCGAGCGCAAGCGGAAGGCGGTCGAACAGAGCGGCGCCGAAGTCGTGGCGACGAGTTGCCCGGCCTGTATGATTCAACTGCGCACCGGATTACAGGGAGCGGCGGAGGTGAAACACGTGGCTCAGCTTATTCAGGAGGCCTACGAGGCCGCAGACCAACAGATGGACAGAGGCCCGGTATGAAATTTCGTAAAGCCGATGCACTCTTCATTCTGTTTGCCGTGGCCGTTGTCGCCGGTGTGTCGATGTTGCCGACTCCGAAAGACCGGAACCCACCGGTTCCAACCAATGCGACACATCTGGAGATCAGAGCCGAGCAGGCCTGTATCTATTGTCATGCTCCTACGGGCAGTACGCCTCTACCGGAGCGACATCCCAAACGACAGGATTGTTTCCGTTGTCATGCGCGATGAGGAAGAGAAGAGCTGATGGCTGATAGCGTATGGCTGATGGTAGGGGATAAAAGCCGATGGTTAATCACTTTGGGTGTAAGTAGGTGAGCTTTCCCTTGCCCGTGCTATTGGCCATAAGCCATCAGCTTTCTGCTCTGCGTAATAAAGGAATGAGGATTACATGGTCACAGTGCTGGTATTTGGGCTAACGCTTCGCGATGCAGTTGGAGACACGGAGTTTGAGCTGGAGATTGCTGAGCCGACGACGGTGAGGAAGTTCGTCGAATCGAACCTGGATCGGATAGGTCCCTTGCTGCAGTTTTTGTTGAACCGGGAAGTGATGATTGCGGTGAACAAGAAGGTGAGCGGCGAGGATACGGTCGTCAAGGACGGAGATATTGTGAAGTTCTCACACCAATCTCGGACGTCGTACGACGGGACAAGAGACATTCCAATCTAACAGGATGCTTAAAAAGCTCGTTCAGCAAGGCCGCAGCGAGTGAAGGCCCGAGGCGTACCCTTGGGGTACGTTGAGGGTCTGAACGATGCGAGAACGAAGCTGGCGGGCTTTTTCAGCATCCTGAAGTTATGTGCTGGCCCCTTCGCTTCTGCTTCGATATTCCAGAAATAGTTTACTGTGCCGGTTGCCGGTGAGTTCAAGCGTGATGGTCCCGTC
Source organism: Nitrospira sp. (assembly GCA_009885705.1). Taxonomy (GTDB): domain Bacteria; phylum Nitrospirota; class Nitrospiria; order Nitrospirales; family Nitrospiraceae; genus Palsa-1315. Next base: position 22,821 of record VFKF01000086.1, read on the forward strand.
GGCAGTTTCCCATGCTGCATGATAGTGCAGATGGCCGATGAGGACTGCGACACCCCAGTACCCGGGGACGGGTTGGTAGAGGTCGTTGTCCCACAGGGTCTGGTCGTTCGTCGGGCTTCCGTAGGCAGCGGTGAGCTGCTCTTTCAGCACCTGGTAGTACCCGATGAATTCATTCAGTCCGTTGAGAGGCCGCTGCAGCAGGACGTATTGGCCGCGGACCAGCGACTCGTGACGGAACTCATAGCCTTCCAGCACGCCATGATCGGAGAGGTTGCGCAGGTAGATCAGCTTGCCTTCTTCATCTTTCTCGACCGCTCCTGCCACCGACAGGCGAAGGGCCTCCGGCTCTTGCCCCCAATGGGTCTGTACCGTTTCTAAGAACGTCAGAGCCTGCTTCGTCACTTCCGCTTGTAACGTAGCTTCATCGACCTCGTCGAACGGAATCGTGAAGTTCGGAGGCGGGAGGACATCCCATGAATCGGCCCAGGCAGAGGGAGTGAGCCCTGTTAATGTCACGCCAAGCAGCAGAGCAATAAACGTATGCATAGGTGTCACGATAAAGGCACAGAAGGAGGCTGGTCTATCCCACAAAAGGATGGGGGTATGGGACGTGATGGGTGATGAGTGATCGGTGATGAGGAAGATGGCGGACTTGGCCTTCGGCTCAACGCTCGCGGCGTTTGGCTTTGGCCGTCGGTGGAGCCGTGAGGGGATCGTCGGGCCAGGAATGTTTGGGGTAACGGCCGCGGAATTCCTTTCTCACTTCGAGGTAGGCCGTTTTCCAGAAGCTGGAGAGGTCCTTCGTGATCTGGA
>VFKF01000432.1 GCA_009885705.1 Nitrospira sp.
CCGATGACTTGTCAAAAATGCAAAGGACTGATGGTGAAAGAGTGGCGACCGGATTTCTCGCAGGAAGTGGCCGTGCTCCGCTGTATCAATTGCGGCCTGGTCCTTGATCCCTTGATTGCGCAGAATCGCGTCACTCCCTCGCGCCCGAAGCAGCGGGTCCTGGACGCCGCTTGATAGCTTGTTCGAGTAAGTGAGCCAGTTCGGTCGGTGCGGACGACTTGCCGACCCGACCGAATTGGGCAGGTGTGGACGTTGCGCTCGTGGTTAGACCGAAAACTCCGCCCATAAGAATGTATGATCTGAGGGGTCTTTTGCTCGCCGCGGCTCAACGTCCACTTCTACCCTGACACAATGTTCTGCCAGCGGGGCCGTCGCCAGGATATGGTCGATGCGCCAGCCCCTATTCGCTTCCAACGACGCGGGCGCTCGATAATCCCAAAAGGTATATTGCTGACGGTCGGGATAGAGCTTCACGAACACGTCCTGAAATCCCCATGCCAGCGTCTTCTCATAGGCCCGCCTCGCATCCTCGTGATAACAAACATGTTTGAGATGTTTCTCGGGACTGTGCACGTCCATCGGCCGAGGCGCGACATTCATGTCTCCGCACCAGATGGCCGGCTTATTCGGCGACAGATGCTTGTCGAAATACAGGCGGAGCCGATCGTACCAGCCCAGCTTATATTGATACTTGGGTGAGTCGATTTCGAAGCCCTGCGGCACGTAGGTATTGATGATGGGAATGCCCTTGATCACCACGCGCAGAAGCCGCGCATCTTCCGCATCGCCCCCATCATCGAACCCGTACGCCACCGATTCCGGTTTTTCACGGCTCAAGATCGCGACGCCGTTGTAGGACTTCATGCCCCGATAGGTGATTTCGTATCCTGACTCCGCCAAGGCCAGCAATGGAAACTCGCTGTCTTGAACCTTGGTTTCTTGAATACAGAGCACATCGGGCTTCTGCTGAGCCAGCCAGTCGAGCACGATTGGCAGACGCTTGCGAAGAGAGTTGGCGTTGAAGGTCGCGATTTTCATACGCTGTTCCATAGACGATATTCAGGCGCCGCATCCTAACAAAAGGCCCACCGGGGAACAAGGCGAGCGCGCCGCTCCCCTCTTCGCCTCGCGCTGAATGCTGTCTGACAAAGAATGGCCCCCGGGAGGAGCAACCTCCCGAGGGCCATGGATACTGCACTGATAGATGTCTCGCGCTTAGTGACCGGCGGCTGGAGCCGGGGCTGCTGCGGGAGCTGGAATCGCGGCTTTCATGTCCTGGCCGGCGGCCTTCATCTCTTGTCCCATGGATTGGCCGGCGGCTTTCACTTCTTCGCCCTTGCCCTTCACTGCTTCTTTCTTCGACTTGATCTTGTCCTTCGCTGCCTGACGCTTGGCTTTCATCTCCTCTTTGCGGGCCTTCATCTTGCCCTTCATCTCTTCGTTCTTGCCCTGCACGTCGGCTTTCATCGACTCTTTCTCGGCCTTCACATCGGCCTTCATCGAATCCATCGCACCTTTCATGGCATCATCGGCCATGGC
>VFKF01000356.1 GCA_009885705.1 Nitrospira sp.
GCGCCGAATACGCGGGAGGAAAGGCTATCGATCGCGGGTAACCATATAGTCGGCGGCCACGGAAAGGGCTCGTTTGGCCGTACTGTCTTCGAACTGACTAAGTTCTTGTTGTGCCGAGGCCACGTAGGTTCGGGCGCGATCCATGGCATGGGCAATCGAGCCGAATTCTTCCATGAGGCAAATCAGCCGCCCGAGGTCTTCCGCCGTCAGCGTCCTGGTTTCCATGCGGTCGATGATCATCTGCCTGTCCTGTTCGGAGCAATGACGCAGCAGATGGAGCAGCGGCAACGTGGCTTTGCCTTGGCGGAGGTCCTGCCCCAGCGTTTTGCCCAACCGTTCGCCATTGGCTGTGTAGTCGAGCGTATCGTCTGCGACTTGAAATGCCATCCCGAGATATTGGCCGAACCGGAAGAGCGCGTCCTGTTGGGCTTCTGTGGCGTCGGCGAGAATGGCGCCCATGCGGCAGGAGGCGGCAATCAGGCCGGCCGTCTTGTGTTCGACCACTTTGAGATATTCCAGTTCCGGCATGGCGGGGTTGCCATTATAATAGAGCTGCAGCACTTCGCCTTCTGCCATCTTTTTGCAGGCCTCGGCGAGCACTTCGTTGATCCCCTGGCTCCGGAAGTCGACGATCTGGCAGATGGCTTTTGAATAGAGATAGTCGCCGACGAGGATGCTGATTTGGTTGCCCCAGATTTTCCGGGCGGTTCGCTGGCCTCGGCGGATATCCGCATCGTCGACCACATCGTCGTGGAGCAGGGTCGCGGTATGAATGAACTCCACCAGACTGCCGAGCTGGTGATGGTCGCGGCCGGTATAGCCGCAGAGACGGGCAGAGAGAAGGAGTAAGAGCGGCCTGATTCGTTTGCCGCCGCTGTTCAGGATATGGGCGGCAACGGTATTGACCAGTGCGACACTGGAGTCGAGGTTCGTTCGGACTTGGCGCTCCACACCGTCCAACTCATCGCGGTACGCCTCCCAGACGTCCGCCATGTTGTTGATAGTGGAGGTGATTGGGCCTTGGGGCATGCGGCGGATGGTAGGGCAGAGGGGGAAACAAAGTCAAGCCAATCACCCCTTTGGGGGGCACGGAGAGATGGCGCAATGGCGCGAGGAGGAATCTTGACAGAAGAATCGTCCTTCTATTAAGGTGAGCGCAGCTGAGACGAACGGAATAAGCCTTGTGAGTGACGGGGTTATCCATCCCGATTGCCTCTCTGGTGTAGCCTCCGTCTAGGACTCTAACCGCCTACCTTTTTAACGAGATACGAACGATGAGCATCCCCGGGCTTCCACCGAAGCAAGGCCTCTACGACCCTGAACAGGAGAAGGACTCCTGCGGCATCGGCTTTGTCGTCAACATCAAGGGCCAAAAATCCCATACGATTGTGCAGCAGGGGCTTCAGATTCTCGAAAATCTCAGCCACCGGGGAGCGCAAGGCTGCGATCCCTGCACGGGAGATGGCGCCGGGATTCTGCTCCAAGTTCCGCACGAGTTTCTCAAGCGTGCCGCCGGCGATGTGGGGGTGACGTTGCCCAATGCCGGAGAGTATGGCGTGGGAATGGTGTTTCTCCCGGTCCAGGCCGATGCGCGGCAACAATGTGAGGCCCTCTTTGGCAGGATTATCGGGGAAGAGGGCGCGCGACTGCTTGGCTGGCGCGATGTGCCGGTCAAGAGCGATGCGATCGGCCCCGTGGCCCGCAGCACCGAGCCCTTTATGCGGCAGGTCTTCATCGCCCGCGATGTCCTTAATGAGGCGCAGTTTGAACGGAAGCTCTACGTCATTCGCAAGCGGATTGAGAAAGCCGTTGGCGAATCGGCCATTCAAGACCGGAACTACTTCTATATCTCGAGCCTGTCGGCGAATACCATTGTCTATAAGGGCTTGCTGCTTCCGGAGCAGATGTCGGCCTATTACCAGGATTTGAAGGACGAGCGGTTGACGAGCGCCCTGGCCCTCGTCCATTCCCGTTTCAGTACGAACACGTTCCCCACCTGGCCCCTGGCCCATCCCTATCGCTACATTTGCCATAACGGCGAGATCAACACGCTCAAGGGCAACGTGAATTGGATGCGCGCCCGGCAAGGCCGGCTCAACTCTGAATTGTTCGGCGAGGATCTGGCCAAGCTCTACCCGATCGTGTCCGAGCAGCAGAGCGACTCGGCTTGTTTGGACAATGCTGTGGAATTCC
>VFKF01000519.1 GCA_009885705.1 Nitrospira sp.
AAGGTGGTGGGATTGACCACGCAAGGGCCGGATGGGACAAGAACGATCCGCGCCAAAATCGTCGTCGGCGCCGACGGGGCCTTTTCCAAAGTGCGCGAAGCCCTGCAGATTCCCGCCGACCTGCATCTGTACCCCGACGGCTATCTGATTGCGATTCTCGAATCGGAGGAACCGATCTCCGAATCGTTCTACTACGTCGGACACAAGACGATCTTGGGTCTCTTTCCTGCGACGGGAAATAAAGTGTATCTGTTCTACATGATCCAGAGCGGCTCGATGGAGGCGGTGAAGCAGCAGGGCATTCCTGCCTTGCAGCAGGCCTGGAGCCAGATCGCGCCGCAGTTCGCCGGGTTGTTCCGTGGTTTACGCGATTGGAATCAGACCGCCTACATGCCGACCGGGCGGGTCCGAACGCCGACCTGGGTGGCGTCCGGCGCTGTCTTGATCGGCGATGCCGCCCATGCCATGAATCCCCATGCCTCGCAGGGGCGCATGCAGGCGATGGTCGATGCGATGGCGCTGTCCGATCTCTTGCCGGGCTGTTTGGCCGACAAGGACTATTCAGCCGAGCGGCTTCAAGAGTTTGAACGAATCAGACGGCCGCATGTGACGATGTTGCAACAGTTGGCCGATCAGCAAGTGTTCTATTGGAATACGGGCAATCCGATTGTAGCCTTTTTGCGCGATCGCGTGTTCCAGACATTGGATCGGAACGCACGGTTGCGGTATCAGGTTCTCTCGACCACGGCGGGCTTGCGAACGACCGCGCCATTCGATCTGATCGACCGCGTGATCGCCGCGGGGTTTCTTCCGGATTTTCGCACGAATGAAACGTCTCCACATCCGAAGTCTTCATGAGGAATAGGGCATGACTGAACGTGTAATCGAAGGCTTGTCGAAGGAAACCCAGCAGCTGTTACAGACCTATGTGAACGAGGTCAAAGCGGTCTTCGGGGACCAGCTGGAAGGCATGTTGCTCTACGGCAGCGCCGTGAGAGGTGAGTTTCTTCCTGGGCGCTCCAATCTGAATATCCTGCTGCTCGTGTCGTCGTACGACAGCGCCGTGCTCAAGAAGTACAGCGCCTTGCACCGTCAATGGAGTAAGGAACAGATCGTAGTCCCTCTCTTTCTCACGGAAGAGGAGCTGCACCAGTCGGCCGCAGTCTTCCCGCTCGAGTTTCTGGAAATTCAGGAGCACCATCGCGTATTAGGCGGGCGCGATCCCTTCATCGGTTTTCACGTGAAAAGCGACCGGCTGCGAGAGGCCGTCGTCCAGGGCATGACGAGCAATCTGTTCCGGCTACGACAGCGCTATGTCGAGGGGGGCGGGACCGACGATGCCAC
>VFKF01000168.1 GCA_009885705.1 Nitrospira sp.
CCTCCAGACAACTGAAGCAGGTAAAGGGAAACCGGTCGACGGGGATCGCACAGGATTCGCCGATGGACGAATCGTCTATCGCCGGTCCACCGCATTCTCGATGAATTAAAACAAGCATAGGGCTCCCCTCTTTATTAGCTGCGCGAACGTGCGGGAAACGCGGGACGCGCGAGACGTGCAGAATCTGATTCCCCCTGTCGCGCGTTTCACGCTAGTCTCGCCTCTCGCGCGTATCGAGTACAAGACGTCGAAACATATCCAAATGCTCAGGACTACTCAGGCGATGGTCGCCCGGAACGAGATGGAGGTCGATTGGAAACGAGGGAGCGAGGCCTCGTAGCTGCTCGACGAACTGACTGCTGCCTTGCGGCAGAATCACGAGGTCTTGCTGGCCATGGAGAATGGCTGTGCTCACTGGCCGCAGCCTATCGAAACTCCTGCCCCAATAGGCCCTGCTCTCTTCGACCCACTTCCAGGCGAGAGGATAGTCCCGATGCGCCGGCTCGTCGTCCCAGGGCATCCAGCCGGCTGTATGCCAGTCATGGCATCGCTCCGGTGCAATCGATTGCGCCCGCAGACCCATCATGTTGAACGCCGGTGCGATGAGCACCAGCCGCTCGATATCAGCACATTCTTGCGCCATCAGCCAGGCGATCCAGCCCCCGAGTGAATTGCCGACGATGGTGATCGGCGGACCATTCCGAATATGTTCAAGCACCGCTCGCGCGTCGACGATCCAATCCGAGAGCGTATAATCGATGAACTGTCCCTCCGAATCCCCGAAGCCTCGCACATCGTAGCAACAGAACCCCCAACCTTGTTCTGCGCACCATTGCGCGAGCGCTTTGCTTTTGTTGCCCCAGCGCTTGGAGAGAAAGCCGGTGATGAACAGAATCTGGCGATCCTTCCCCATCGAGCGATCCCCGCGGATCAGCTTGCCGTCGGCGCCTGCGAGTTCGAACGAATGCATGTCACTCATGGATGAGTCACTGCCTTGGTAATGAACGTCCCCAGCCGCTGCAGGATCGCTCTGGGGATCTCATGGCCACCGCGGAAGCTGTGCCAATCAACCGCAAGCCCCCCCTGCATCAACAGGTCTCGCAGTTTTTCTGCCCCCACATAAGGGAGGATTTCATCCTGCATCCCGTGGCTTTGAAAGACCGGCAGGCCTTTGCGCTTGTGCAGGAACGGACCCCATTCCTGTGCGGCGAGGAGCGTGCCGGACATTTGAATCAGTCCGGCATAGGGCTGCGTCGTTCTGAGCATCAGATCGCAGGCCAACATGGCACCCTGGGAGAATCCGCCCAGGATGGTCTTGCGAGGCTCCGCGCCGAACTTCTGTTCGATTTCTTTCAGGAAAGCTAGCATCGTCTCGCGCGCCGGAGCGAGACCTTTGGGAATGTCTTGCGAGAGGTCGCGCACCCGTCCTGCTGCGCGATCCTGCGCAATACGCGCCATGTCGATGAGCCACCAGGCCCGCGCATCGCTCGGCCCGAAACTCAACGAGAGCGGGCCTTCGGGAAAGACGAACCTCGTGCCGGTCGGCACGTTCAAAACGTCGGCCAGCGAGACGAGATCGTCCCCCGGCGCGCCGAAGCCATGCAGGAGCAGCACGAGCGGACCGCGCCCTCCGCCCTTGCCGTCTGTGCCGCCCGTGATACGTGTCCGCAATCCGCCGATCTGTTCTTCGCGCATAGGTATCCAGTTATTTCATATACCAATATTGCAGCAAGGCGACGATGCCGTAGAGCGACGACTCGATCACCGGCTGTTGATAGAGGGGCACGAAGGCTCCCTGTTCGTTCTCTTCCACTTCGTCGATCACGTACTGGATCTGCTTCACGCGGACATCGTGATCCTTGCCGGCTCCCAGAGCCTGAACCATCTGGCGGCTGAGCCCGGCCAACATAGCTGCTTTCGCTTTGCTGGCCGACTGGTACAGCAAGTAGGCGCCCATCAGCGCCAGCACGACGTTCAAGGACCAGGAGAGGATCAGCAAGAGAGGATAATTCCAGATATCGAAGTAGTCGTTCCTCGCCGCGATCATGATCAACAGGGTGATGAAGGGATAACGAATCAGGCGATTGACCACTCCGGTCCGTTGCGCAATGAGATCGACCACAGCCAGGTATTTCAGCTTTTCAAACTCGGCTTTCTGAGCCTGGCCCAGACCATATTCCCGGAGATATTCTTCTTGAACCTGATCGGACCAGCCACCGGTCGAGGCGGTCAACCAGCCGATCCACCGTCGGCACAGCATGACGGCATCGAAGACCGCCAGATTGAGCAACACGACGAAGCAGGCGCTGCTCAGCGCCATAATCCAATCGATGCCGCAACTCAGCCGGCCGCGGCAGGGATGAATCATGTCCTCGTTCAAGACCCAATATTCCAACGGCCACATGATCGAGAGATAGACCAGAAACAGGAGAATGGTCCGCATCACTCGCTGCGCAGGCTTACCGGCCTCGCGATACCAGGACCAGGCTTGATCCACCGTCGTCGCCGTCCTGGTCGCAGCCGGATGGTAGACCCGCTGCAAGTTGGTCCAGAAGGTCCGGGGTAACAATCGGCAGCGGCCCGACTCATCCTGAAATAAAAAATCCTCGCTGATCGCGTCGCTGTTCTTGGCCAGATCGCGCAGGCCCTTCCCCAGCATGACCAGGCAGAGAATGACAACAAAGAGGCGGAGAAGTTCGCTCGGCCAGACGCTGACCCCGGCGGTCCAGGAGAAGGGCTCCCCTTCGTCATGATTGGCTAACAGCGCTTCCGCCCCGCCGAAGGCGACGAAGGCTGCGAACGACGCCACCGCGATGAGGACTGTGACCGTCAGCAGACGAGGATGCCGCAAGACCCACAGCCAGAGCCGCTCATTGCTCCAGGCGATGACCGTGGCGATCAACAGCGC
>VFKF01000239.1 GCA_009885705.1 Nitrospira sp.
ATCAGTTTGCGCGTGAAGAAGTATTTGAATGTGACGAGTTTGGGGTCATCGGCAATTGTGGCATTCGGGCCCTGCTCGAAGGGCAACATGATGTTCACCCCGAAGCTGTTCTCGCGGCCGGCGCCCTCCTGACATGCGCGCATAATTCCGTCAGCCCCTCCGGTAATGACCATGAATTCTTCTTCGACGATCTGACGGGAAAATTGGAAGGCCATGTGATAGTTGGGGTCATCCGAGGCCGTGCGGGCCGATCCGAAGATGCTGATCTTGCGTCGATCGCGGTAGTCATGAAAGACGCGGAAGGCGTGGCGCAGTTCTTTGACGGCCCGGTTCACGATCTTGAGGTCCAAGGCGTTCAGATGGGCATCGTGAAGCCGGAGTGTCCCAGCCAGGAGTTCCTTCATAATGGCGGCTTGCAGGTCGTCTTCCGGACTGTCGAGCAGGAGGCGAATTTGGCCGAGCAACTCTTCGTTTGAAGGAAGGGCGCGGGAACGGGTCTGGGAGGTCTTCATTGGGTTATCCATGTGTGGTGATGGCTCCATCCTCGGTCGAGAAAAAATACTATCAGGAGATTCCCTGTTGGTCAAAAGAATGGAGGATATCTGTGAGGTCAGGAGCGATCGGGGGAAGGTGGCATGGTCTGAAGTGCCCAGGCCCTGATGCGTGCGAGGTCGGACGACGAGAGATCCGTGAATTGAATATCGACATGCCAGGTGCGGGTGCCGCTCGAGGTCTCAGTTGGTTCAGTTTCTGGATTCTCGCAGACTAGCACTTTCCCCCGAATCGTCAGGGGAGTGTTTTGGCCCGAAATGGAAAATGCCAGGACGACGTTTGTCGCTGTCGTGATTTTCGCGGTTGATTCGACCAATGCGCCGACATGGTTCAGTTGGATGATCATGGCGTTATAGTTGAGCCCCTGAGCCGATGCTCGCCCGACCACACTCACCACTGAGGGGATCTTCGTGCGACGCCGGGCCGGCGTGAGCATGAGGTCTTGTGCCGTGAGGACTCCAACCGGCTGGTTTTGTTTGGTGACAATCAAGAGCGGTGCACCCGTCGCCATCATGAGGACTGAGGCGTCCGCTAAGGCCTGGTCGTATTCGATGAATTGCACCGGGCGGGTCATGATCGTCCGGACTTCGATATCGTGCGGTTCGAGTCCCTGCGCAACGACTTTCTTGACGATATCGGTCGGCGTCATCAGTCCGAACTGCGCGTCGGTATCCTTCACCAGCAGGCAGGGGGCCTGTTCTCGTTCGAGTAGCAGCGCCGCCTCACTGACGGAGATATCCCCGGGAATTTGCACGACACCAGGCGTCATCATATGGGCAATCACAGTTGATAAAGGATTGGTCGTCTTGGCAGATTTGTCATTGGTGTTCGACATGGGTTCGAGACCTTCTCCGATTCGTCCTTGCACGATTCGTGAGGGTTTCGCCCCCGGCGACGTAGCCAAAGTATAGCAGACGGAGCGCCTTCGTTCGTGGCAAGGACTTTCCTTGTCAAACAAGGGGTTTAGCGAATAGACTAGGCGAATTGTCCCGGCAGCACAAGGGTAGATTGATGGTCGATCACGATTTGGTTTTTCAGGATTTTCACCGCCGCCTCAGGCCGATTTCTCCGCAGGGGATGGGGCTGTCGGTCGACGTCTACTCTCCCGATCTGTTCGAGCTGGTGACACGCCTCAAGGAGCGAGACCTTCGACCTGGCTATCTCGAAGTCTTTAAGGCGACCACGACGGCCCTAGCAGCGGTTCGACAGGCGCTGCCGGAGATGTCGCTGGCCTACCATGGGGAAGGCCTCTGGATCACGCAACCGGATGTTCAGGTCTCCCCGTTCTTTCAGCAGGATGTCGGCGAGATGGTCGCGCAGCTCAATAACATTCAGAGTCTTTGGCTGAATCATGAATGTGCCATGAAGCAGATGGCGGGCTACTCGTTTGGCACCTATGTGCCGCCACTCTATACGCCGCTGAGCGCCGAGGTAGTGGCCGATAATATCGCGACGATTCAGGAGGCGATCGATCGGCAGGGCCGCCGGGCAGACGGGACCTCGCCACTGTTTCTGTTGGAGATGCCGCCGCTCACCTATTTTTCCCCTGGAACGATCCCTATCCCTCATTTTTTCCAGCTCGTCACCGCGCGAGTGCCCTGCGGCCTCGTGTTGGATATCGGGCACCTCTGGACGGTCTATCGCTATACGGCTGCCCGTCGACAAATGTCTCTTACTCAGTTCGTGTTGGAGTTCCTTGACGAATTTCCTCTGGAGCGGGTGGTCGAGATCCACGTGGCCGGGTTGGCCTGCCACGAATCGAGTGATGGGGCTGAGCGGGCAGAGGGGCTTCCTGAATGGATCGACGCCCATGCTGCGCCGATTCCTTCGATCCTCTTCACCATACTCGAACAGGTTCTGGCCCATCCGAACCTCGTGAGCCTCAGGGCGGTGGCGCTTGAAGTGGACACGAAGTCGATCGAGATGATTGTGGAGGAATATGCGGAGGCCGTTCGGCGTTTCTCACCCGTCGTTCAGCAGGCGATGGCACGAGGAATGGCCGCTGCAGGGCCGGTAGCCGGGGTGCGTTCTTCATGCTCAGTTCCGAAGCCGATGAACGAGTCTGACCGGCAACAGTTGCGTGACGACTATGCGCGGTATGCACAAATCATCTCAGGACAAATTCCCGCCACAGGTCAGGAATGGCAGGACGTGGCCGCGGATCAGACAGGGCTCACATCCTATCGGATATCCTATCTGCCCCATGAGATCCTCCATTGGGGAGGAGACCTCGTCGAGATGTTTCCCCAGACTTGTAAGTTGCTCGCGGAGCGGGGTGTCTGTCTCACGGAGTTTGTGGCCTTCTGGTTTCGCGCGCCACGCCCACTCACGCAGTCCTATGACTTCTTCTTCCTGAAGATCGACCGGTTCCTCGAATTTGTGACGGAATCTGCGCCGGACGTACGGATCTCTGTCCAACAGGAAGGCGATCAGTTGCGACTGGCCTACACGCAGGCGAATGAAGTAGGCGAACGAGTGTTGGAGATGGAGCCATTCGTATGAGTTTTTGGCAATCGCTCAAGGGACCGGTGATCGGGATGGCGCCCATGGACGGGGTTACCGATGCGACGTTTCGCCATACGGTGGCGATCCACGGCAACGCGGACGTCTCATTCACGGAGTTCACCCATGTACATGACGTCTGCCGTGGGCCGGAATTTTTGTTGGATTCCCTCATCTATCACGAGGCGGAACGGCCGATCGTCGCGCAGCTTTATGGAAAAGACCCGGACCTCTTCTATCAGGCGGCCCATGCAGTCTGTGAGTTGGGGTTCGACGGATTGGATATCAACATGGGCTGTCCCTCGCGCAGTGTCGCTTCGTCCGGCTCAGGCGCAGGGCTGATCCGAACGCCGGATGTGGCCCATGCGATCATGCAGGCCACTCGACGAGGGATTGCCGACTGGGCGGCCGGTCAGACCCTGGAGGGTGCGGGACTCAAGCAGAGCCGAGTGGCGGCCTTCGAGCGGATGAACGAGCAGCGGCAGAACGCGTGTCCGCTTGTCCGCCGGACGATTCCGTTGTCCGTCAAGACACGTCTCGGCTACGATGTCGTCGTCGTCGATCGGTGGATCGAGCATCTCCTCATGGAGCAGCCAGCCGTGATCTCCCTGCATGGCCGTACTCTGGAGCAAATGTATCGAGGGGAAGCGGATTGGGGCGCCATTGCGCGGGCGGCAGAGATTGCGCGGGGCAGCGGGACCTTGCTGTTTGGAAACGGCGACGTGCACAGTCTTCAGGACGTGGTTCGTCGTGTGCGGGAGACCGGAGTCGATGGGGTGTTGGTCGGGCGAGCTGTCCTCGGGGCCCCCTGGTTCTTTCGGCAGAAAGAAGACGCGCGCATCGTGCTTCAGCAGCAGCTGCCAGGCAGGGGACCTGAGCCGGTGGTGCCGTCACTCGACGTGCGTTTCGAGATGTTGCTCGATCATGCCAGACGGTTCGAAGCGGTGAGCGGGACGGGGCAGTTTCGGCGGATGCGTAAACACCTGGGGTGGTACTGCAAAGGGTTCCCTCATGCCGCCTCACTTCGGGTCAATATGGTTCGGGTCTCGTCGGTCGCCGACGTGGAGCAGGTGCTCGCTGATTTTTGTAGGACCTGTATGAATCGTGAGGAAGACCCAGAGCCGATCTCGCTCGAACCCCTGGCCTCTATTGAGCCCTCTTCGGCGTTGTAAATGTCACTCTTTCTGGCTTCCACCTCTCCACGCCGTCGCGAGCTGCTCGCATTGCTGGGCATTCCCTTCGATGTCATCAGTCCATCGTTCGAGGAGCGGCTGATGCCTGGTTTGACCGCGATCGAGCAGGTACAGTCCTTCGCGCAGGGCAAAGCGCAGTCGGTCGCGAGGCTCGAACCGGAGGCGATTGTGTTGGGGAGCGACACGGTCATTGAGCTGGATCATCACGTGCTCGGGAAGCCGGCTGACCTTGCGGAGGCTCGAGCGATGCTCCGGCGTCTGGCCGGCCGTGACCATCGAGTCCTCACGTCGGTTTCGCTGGTCTGTTTAGCTCGTGCGATGGACGTGGTCGCGCTCTCCTCGGCGGTTGTTCGGATGAAGCCCTTCGATGCACAAGCGCACGACCACTATCTGGCGACCGGAGAAAGTTTGGGGAAGGCCGGCGCGTATTCGATCCAGGGATCAGGCGGAGACCTGATCGATTCCATTACTGGTGATTTCCCCACCGTGGTTGGCCTGCCGCTTCGTCTGGTCGCCCAGTTGCTGTCGCAAGCCGGCGTGAGTTTGCCGGTCGATCTTGAGCAACTGTATGCGGCCAAGCCCTATGCCAACTGGGCTCGCTTCTCGGTCTGATTGCAAAGGGGTAGGGGTTTCCGTACAATGCCGCCCCATCATTTGTTGTCTTGTTTACGGAGGACGTTATGAGCGTGCGATGGCTGACATCAGTGGCGCGGGTTGGTGTCGTTGTCACCTGTGTTGTCGTGGGTCTGCTGACGGTCGTCGGTCCCCAGACGGTTCTGGCGATCGATGTAAAATTATCCGCGGAAGAGGCGCAGAAGGCCTTGGAAGCCGGGCGTACGCCGATGGAGAAGGCCAACAGTCCGGAGGACGTCAAGAAAGTCCTTCAGCAAGCCTCCTTGGTGACGCGAGTAGGCGCCGATCCAGAGAAGGATTCCTGTGGAGCCAGTGCGATTCTCCGGACGAAGCGGTATCGCCTCGAAGCCTTTGGCCGGCAGGAAGCGGCCGAGTCCAAGAAGCGGAAGATGGATGTGCGCATGCCCGACGAGTTCATCAAGAAAGTCGTAGACATGCCCAATATGGAAATTGAAGTGCAGCTCTGTGGCGATGACGAGTACTTTGCCGAGGGTGCCTTGATCGAGTTGCAGCAGGGCTCCAAGAAGATCAAGCCCGTCGATATCACCAAAGCCGAACGTGGTAGAAAGAATGAAGGCAGTGGGCCGGCCTATCGGTCGCGTTTTACCGCATTGTTCGCCTATGAAAAGTTCGATCCCCAGGCGGCTTCCCTGTTCGTCGTGAATCTTCAGGACGGAAAAGAGGCGAGAATCGCCGCTGATTTCTCCAAGGTGAAGTAGCTCGGTCTCTTCAATCCAGCCCCTGACAGCGAGCATATACCGCTGTCAGGGGCCTGTTCTTCAGTACTCCGTTTCGTCAGCCGTTGGTCCCACCCTTGCATTTTCATTTTTGTACGTTGGTAAAATCGGTGCAATAGCTGGAACATTGAGGCGTTTGTCCCCAAGGGTTGGGGTGTGTCTGTCGCATTTCGCGACAGAGGGCTTGACCATCCTGTGAGCAAAGGGCTAGCGTCTGATTTTCTGTCAGCAGAGAAGGAGTGCAGCATGACCGAAGAGTGGGGTGCAATTCTCGTCGTCGACGACGATGCGGAAATGCGAGAACTTGTCCATGATGTCCTCAAGGACCGCGGGCATCAGATCACGATGGCGGGGAGCGGACTGGAGGCCCTCAAGCGGTTGGAGGAGAAAGACCACGCGGTCGTGCTGACGGATTTGCGGATGAAAGGGATGCTGGGGACGGAGTTGCTCACGGAGATCAGGCGCCTCTATCCGGACATCGGGGTCATTCTCATGACCGCGTTTGGGTCGGTGGACACCGCGGTGGAGGCCATGAAGCGGGGCGCCAGCGACTACTTGACCAAGCCGGTGAAAAATGAGGAGTTGGTTCGTGTGGTCGAGCGCGCGATTCGCGAAGCGGCGTTACGACGGGAAGTGAATCGGCTCCGGCGAGAAGTGCATAAAGAATATAGCTTCCATCAGATCATCGGCAAGAGTAAGCCGATGCAGGAGATATTCGACCTGATCAGGCGTGTGGCCGACAGTCCCACGAATCTGTTGATCACCGGCGAGAGTGGGACCGGCAAGGAGTTGGTGGCCAAGGCTATCCATTATAATAGCGACCGCAAGGATGCGCCGTTTATTCCCGTCAACTGCGCCGCCATCCCGGAACAGCTGCTCGAAAGCGAGCTGTTCGGCCATATGCGTGGCTCATTCACGGATGCCAAGGTGGATAAGCGGGGCCTCTTTGAAGAGGCGCAAAAGGGGACGCTGTTCCTCGATGAGATCAGCGAGCTGC
>VFKF01000110.1 GCA_009885705.1 Nitrospira sp.
ATGGTCTGAATAATCGTTCCGTGGTCACGCATCTGACGTGCGGCAGCCACACGATGCTATTTGCCGCGGATGTTGAACGCGATGGTTTGGCCAGGATGAGGAGTGTGAGACCTCATGATCCGATAGAGATTCTTAAGGTGCCGCATCATGGGGCGGTGAGTTCGTTGAATCGTGACTGGCTGGCCTCGGTACATCCTCAGTATGCGGTATTCTCAGCTGGCCGCCATAATTCGTACAGACACCCGGCTGCAGCCGTGCTTGCTGCGTATGTGGAGGAAGGGAGCATGGTGCTGCGAACGGATCGAGACGGTGGGGTATGGTTTGACGGAGAAATTTCTGAGGCTGCGCTTCATGTGCATCGGACACGCGACTTGGTGTGGCAGCCGACGAATAGTACCTCGTGTTTGTGGGCCTGTGAACGGGCAAATTGGACTCGGGTCTGGACTCAGTGGCGCGATCGGTAATGCGCACCTGCTGCTTGGCGTGACGTTTTCCCGCATGGGTATTGCTGCTGACTCTCAGGTCTGTCCGAGCATGAGAGATTGCACATTTCGAGTACTGGTGAGACGGATTTCGTCCCTTCCTTCACTCACGGTGAAGTCTTCATAGCATAAGGCCTCAATTTTGTTCATTTTTCATCATCTGCTAGCAAGGCATAGCATGTGCATACATTCGTGGTGACTTAGGATCTGTGTGTCTATTTGTAAGGGAGCTAGGGTATGCCAAAACTCGTACGCATCGTGATTCAGTTACCGCTCGACCTCAAAACCCAGCTCGATAACCTGAAACAGCAGGGCTACACCACCAGTGGCTTCATCAGGGCGATGTTGGAACGAGAGTTTGCCAAGATGGAAGAGAAGCCAGTCACGCCTTTTCCCGTCGGGAGACGTGCGAATAGCCGTTAGCCGTATGTGGCATATTCGAGCATGAAAGAGGCCGGGGGGAACGTGACGCGGTTTACCGATCTTCTACGAGAGCAGTCAAGTCAGGGCGCCCTTGCTCCTGATGCAAAAATTCCCATTCATTCGGTTGCGCCGACTGGCCTTCCTCTTTCACCTTCCTCACCGATATCGTCCGTTCCAGAGATCAATTGGTATCAGCGGGCATGCCAGGAACTCCAGGGAATTAAACGAGCAGTCCAGGCGAGACAGCCTTGGCCGCTTGATGAAATGGCTAGAATCGCATCCGGTATCGTGGCATCTATCGGCGCTCACGACAAACTGGTACAGAGCGTTCTGCAGCAAGAAGCAGGCGATTATCTCATCAAGAATGCCGTCAACGTCGCCATTGTGAGTGTGAAGATCGGGGAGGCCCTTCGGTATGAGCCAGCGAAGCTCGAACGGGTTGCCTTGGCCGGATTACTGCACGATCTCGGTATGTTTCTCCTGCCTGACTCGGTCCTGTATAAGTCTGGAGTGCTGACAGCGGAAGAACGCAAACAGATGAACGAGCATCCACAGCATGGGGCTCATTTGTTCAAGGAAGCCGGAGATGTCTATCCATGGGTAGGAAAGGTCATCCTTCAAGAGCACGAGCGATGGGACGGCAGCGGCTATCCAAGTCAGTTGACGGGGAATCAAATTGACGAAGTCGCGCTCATCATCGGGCTGGCAGACGTGTTTGATGCGTTAATGAGTGCGCGGCCCAACCGAAGTGGAGGGTCTCCCCACCGGGCGATTCGGACCTTACTCGTCGAAGGGAAAACGGTGTTTCCGCACCATCTCCTGAAGGCGTTGATCGATCAACTCTCGATCTATCCCTTGGGCACGGCCGTTCGCTTGAATACGGGGGAAATCGGGATCGTGTTTCAACTCAATCGCCAGTACCCGCTGCGTCCGATTTTACAGGTCTCGCAACAGGCACTCTCCGGTCAGTCACCGGTATCAAAGACAGTGGACTTGCGGGCCGACACGTCCCTTCACATTGTGGAAGTGATGCCTCTCGGTTCCTTATCGGTTGATTCGCGATAGAACATGAGGAGATGAGAACGTGCGACAGCTCATACCCAAACATCTCATAGGTCTTCTCGGGGCTGGTTCGATCCTCGCGGTGGCATTGATCGGATGCCACAATCCGGCGAGTTCGTCGTTGCCTCCATCGGCCATCAGTCCTCCCGGAACGGTGGTCCCGCCGTTGCCGAAGGGAGATGTCTATGCCGATGAAACGGTTCCAACTGCGGAAACGCCCGTTGAGACTGGTGACACGCTTGAGGTGGTGATTCGCCGAGGCGCCGGCGAAGAAAAGTTCTCCAGCGTGGTCCGGGAGAACGGAAAAATTTCAGTGGGATTCATGGAAGTGGATGTCGGAGGCATGACCGCGGCCGTGGCGGAAGCCCGGGTCCAGGAAGCGGCGATTCCCTATATGAAACAGCCACGGGTGCAGGTGTTGCTGAAGAAAAAGGTCTTAAAGGTCAAGCGTGTCTTCGTCTTCGGGGATGTGAAAAAGCCAGGGATGGTTCCCATGTCGAGACATATGACCGTGATGCAGGCCCTTGCCGCAGTCGATATGTATCAGGAGACGGCGTTGATGGAAGAGGTCAGGGTGATTCGAGGCGGCGACCTCTCAAAGCCGAATATGTTGATGGCCGATCTTGCGCGCGCATTTACCTATGGTGATATGACGAGGAATCTCGCGTTGGAAGAAAACGATATCGTCTTTGTGCCGCGTGAGCATTTGGGCGATGCCTCCGAAGCTGGGAAAAAGGTCATGCCGATCATTTCGGCCGGGATCGCACCGTTCTACCCGGCATTTATTATTCCCGCGCTGCTGGGGCGATGATCGTCACAATCGAGATGAGAGAAGGACGCTGATCC
>VFKF01000466.1 GCA_009885705.1 Nitrospira sp.
AAGTCCTCTGCTCCGACCTCGATTCGCGCCAGCTCTCCGTGTTCCCGCACACGTACATGACGAAATCCCTCAGCCTGTAGAATCTCTTCAGCCTGCTCCACGCGACGGAGGCTCTCGATCGTGATTGGAGTGCCGCGCGGAATTCGTGAAGAGAGGCAGGCCGCTGCCGGCTTATCCCAATTCGAGAGTCCTAACGCTTGGGCGAGTGCCCGTACGTCGGACTTGGAGAGAGAGGCTTCGACCAGCGGGCTTCGAACTTTCCACTCGCGAGCGGCTTTGATTCCTGGCCGATCGTCACCGAGATCGTCGAGATTCGTCCCATCTACAACCCATCGTCGTGCTCGCGGCTCGCGTAGTCCGTCCAGCAATTGATAGAGGTCGGTCTTGCAATGGAAGCAGCGGGCTGCATCGTTCTGCACGAAGGCTGGGATATCGAGTTGATCGGTATAGACCAGTTCATGCCGCGCGCCGATCTCCAAGGCCACCTGCTTCGCACCGTCGAGTTCGATCGTGGGAAACGTCGGAGAGACAGCAGTGACGGCCAACGCCTGTGCACCGAGTTGCTCCTGGGCAACTTTTAAGACGACGGTACTGTCAATCCCGCCGGAGTAGGCGACCAGGACAGACTGCATATCAAAAATCGCCCGGCGGAGTGTCGCGAGTTTACCGTTGAGGGATTCGGTCATCATGGTGAGTCCCTGCACTGTTGCCTACCGCTTGACCTTGGCTTTGGCGATGTTGCCCACTACCACTAAGGCGTACCGTTTGGGGTCTAGGTACTGTTTGGCGACACGCTGGACGTCTTCCTTCGTGACCCGCTCTATCCATTTTGGGTATTGCGTAAAGTATTCGAACCCCAGACCGTAAAACTCCACTTGGGCAAGCACCTGCGCGAGTTTCGCGGTGGAATCAAACCGTAAGGGAAAGCTTCCGACCAAGAATGATTTGGCCTCGGACAATTCCTGGTCGGATACGGGTGAGTCGCGAATCGACTTGATTTCAGCCAGGACGCCGGTGATGGCTTGATTCGTCGTCTCCGTCTTGGTTTGGAGGTTGACCCAGAAAGAACCAGGCATCAACCGAGCGTCGAAGTGGCTCATGATCCCATAGGCCAATCCCTGCTTGTCCCGAATCGAATCCATCAAGCGGGAGGAAAATCCACCGGCCCCCAGGATGTAATTCATCACCGTGACCGAATAGAAATCCTGGTGCGCACGCGGAAGACCCCCATGGCCAAGCACAATAGTGGATTGGGTGAGATCCTTTTCGATGAGCTGGACCGTTCTCCGCTCGACAGGCGCGGGCTTTTTCGTGCTCCGTGCTGTCGACGTCCCTTGTTTCCAGGTTTCAAAATGGGTCTGCACCAGTGTGGTGGCCTGTTCAAGCGTCACGTCGCCGACGATGGTCAGGATGATTTGGGAGGGGGAATATTCCCGGCCATAGAAGGCTTGCACATCGGCCAGAGTGATCTTGGCAAGCGTTTCTTCCGTTCCATTGACAGGCCAGCGGTAGGGGTGTCCGTGGAAGACGAGCTGATTGAAGGCCTTCATGGCGATATGGCCAGGGTCATCGTTGTCGCTTGCCATCTCACCCAGAAGTTGGGTGCGAATCCGTTCAAATTCCTGCTTATGAAACGCAGGGCGTTGCAGCATGTCCGCGAGCAGGGTAAATCCGAGGTCGATGTCTTTTTTGAGCACGCGGGCGGAGGCGGTGGTGAAATCCTCTGAGGCTTTGGCTTCCAGGATTCCGCCGACGAAATCGATTTGCTCCGCCTGCTGTTTTGACGTACGTGTAGTTGTTCCTTCGTCCAGGAGGCTGGCGACGAGGTTCGCGAGGCCTGCCTTGTCGGAAGGATCCTGCGCAGAACCAGCCTTGATCAGCGCGTGGATTTCTACGATAGGAAGGAAATGTTGCTCAAGGACGAGCACCGTGATGCCGTTTGTCGTCACAAATTTTGTCGGCGCAATCTCTGCTGCCGCGCTGGGACCGCTTGCCAAGAAGAAGGCGCAGAGTCCCATCACGAAGATCTGGAGAGCCAGTTGTTGAGGTGCGATAGGCAATCGTCTCGCCGTTGGCATGATTAGGGTTTCCCCTGTTGCGCCGCGGTGGAGGGTGTTTCTGGTTGTTTGGGTGGCACGGGAATCAATGTGCCGACGGTCCGATTGTCTTCCGTCAAATAGTGGCGGGCGACATGTTGGATATCTTTGGCCGTCACTGCACGAATCCGTTCGACAAACTGGTCGATTTTCCGCCACCCGGCGCCGACGGATTCAGCTTGTCCGAGTAACATGGCATGCCGGAAGTTGGAGTCCTGCTCGAAGATATGGGTAGCTTCAACCTGGTTCTTCGCCCGTTGGAGTTCTTGCTCTGTCGGCGGATCGGCCTGGAGGCGTTTGATCTCTCGGTGAAGGGCTTCTTCAACTGCCTCCGGTCTTTGGCCCGGGCTCACGAGGGCATAGAAGTAGAAAAGGCCAGGATCGGTCTGCAGTAAGTTGTATTCTGCTCCAACCGCGAGCGACGATTTCTGCTCATACACGAGGCTCTGGTACAGGCGTGAACTTTTTCCATGCGACAGAATTGAATCCAGAATGTCGAGAGCGTACGAGTCTTCACTCGTAAAGTTCGGCACGCGATAGCCCATCATGACGAAAGGGACTTGTGCATCTCGCTTGAGGAGGAAGCGGCGTTCACCTTTTTGTTCCGATTCCATGGTGGCAATCAGCTTGGGTTCCGGTCCTCGCGGAATCGGCTCGAAAAGCTGCTTGATCGTGGGAAGCAGGCTGTCGGCTTTGATGTCGCCCACCACGACTAGAGTTGCATTGTTGGGTGAGTAATAGGTGTCGTAATGTCGTTGTAAGTCATCCAGGGTCATTGCATCCAAGTCGCCAAACCAGCCGATCACCGGCCAATGGTACGGATGACTGAGATAGGCTTGGGCGAAGAGCGCCTCGACGAGCGCACCTTGGGGGTCGTCCTCTGCACGAAGGCGTCGTTCTTCCTTCACGACTTCTCGTTCCGTCGCCAACTCCTTCGTATCGAGCAGAAGTCCTTGCATGCGATCGGCTTCAAGCTCCAGGGCCAACTCGACGCGGTCGGCTGCGAGATTCTCGAAGTAGGCAGTGAAGTCCTGGCTCGTGAAGGCGTTGTCCATTCCGCCATTTTTTCGAATGAGACGGGAAAAGGTGCCCTTGGGATATTTCGCAGTACCCTTGAACATCATATGTTCAAGCATGTGGGAGAGGCCCGCACGGCCCATGACTTCGTTGCGTGAACCCACTTTGTACCAGACTTGGACGGTTGCAACCGGAGCTTTTGGCACTTCGACTAGGAGGACTTTCATCCCATTGGAGAGAATGAATTCTCGAGGCTCCGTGGCGATGGCTGGCGATGTGAAGGCGAAGAGGAGACTGCTCGCGGCGATCAGCCAGGATAGTTGCATCATGTGTCGGGAATAGGGCCAGGTCATAATTGGATGGAATGCACAGCGCATGCTAGCAACGGGGCTCAATTTGTGTCAAGGCGCGTCCTGCATACTCGGGTGAAAGATTGCCCAATTGGCCGCAGGCGCCTAGCACATCACGGCCGCGGCTCTTGCGGATGAAGGCGTCAATGCCGCCATGTGTGAGTATCGCCTGAAATGCGAACACGTTCCGGTCGGTCGGCCGTCGGAAGGGATTGCCAGGAAACTCGTTAAAGGGAATCAGGTTCACCTTGCAGCGGAGTCCCTTGAGTAGTTTCACCAGGCGATGGGCGTCCTCGTCGCGGTCGTTCACGCCGGCGAGCAACACATATTCAAAGGTCAGTCGCCTGGTCGGGGCAAGCGGGTAGCGCCGGCAGGCGGCCATGAGGGTCTTGAGCGAGGCGATTTGGCTGGCCGCCGGCATCAATTGTTGGCGTTGCTCTTCCGTCGTGCCGTTCAATGAGATGGCGAGATTCACCCCGAGTGCGGCTACATCCTTCAACCGTGCGGCGAGTCCCGCAGTCGACACGGTAATGCGGCGCGGCGACCAGCCCAGCCCCCATGACTTGTTCGTGAGGCAATGGATGGCGGTGGAGAGCGCGTCGATATTGGCAAGGGGCTCCCCCATGCCCATGAAGACGAGGTTGGTCAGGCGTTCGGTGCCGGTCAAATGGTCCTGAGACGTCAGCACCTGATCGACGATTTCATGTGCCTTGAGGTTTCGCTTCAGTCCCATGGTGCCGGTGAGGCAGAAACCGCAATCCAGCATGCAGCCCACTTGGGTTGAGACGCAGAGCGTGAGTCGATCCTCGTCAGGAATGAGTACCGTTTCGATGCGGAGTGCGTCGTCCAATGTGAGCAGCAGCTTGCGCGTATGGTCGGTCGATTCAAGCACGGAGCAGTCTTGCGTGCGCGAAATCGTGGCGACCTCAGCCAGTTGTTCTCGATCGTTCTGCGAGAGATCGGTCATCTGCGCGATGCTGCGGGTGCGCCGTTGATAGAGCCAGCGGAGAATTTGACCGGTTCGGTAGCGGGGCCATCCGAATGGCTGCAGGAGCCGACTGAGACCTTCTTCTGTCAGCGACAAGAGATTGGTCGGAGCGGGACTCGATGGGAGGGCGTGGTTCTCAAACTGCATAGTGGCACACTACCATAGCCTTAAAAAGTGGAACAAGGTAGAGGGTTCAGATGGCTCTGCTGGCAACGGGGAAAGGACGCTGTTATATATGATAGGAGTCGAGAGGGAGGCCACGCGTGCGCACCGGTACATATCATTTGACTATTCGAAATCTATTTCTTGTCGCAAGCCTTGTCCTCTGTGGGGTTGCGCTGCCCTCGGGCCAGGCATTTGCGGGTCCTGTCCCTCCGTCGGCATTGAGTGACGGTGCAGTCTGTGAGGGGGCAGAAGAATGCTTCCACGCAGCCGCGCTGCCGAAGGAACGGCTCGGTAAGGTTCTGAGCAAAGAACAAGTGGTGTTGCTGAAGCTTGAGCGGCTTCAGCAGCTGATGGAGCGGTTTCCTGCCACGATCTGGGCGAAGCGCGCCGGATTGTTGTCCGGGGTACTGCTTCTTGAGCGAAATCCTGCCGTAGCCATGCAGTTTCTCCGTGCAGCACAGCGAGACGTCCCGCTGTTGGACGACTATATCCGGCTATGGATCGGAGAGGCGTTGTTGAATCTTGGAGACGCCAAACCCGCAGCCGCTATGTTTGAAACCCTTTCCCTGACGGCACCGGACTCGCCGTTGTTGGTGAAGGCCGCCTATCGGGCCGGAGAAGCGTGGTATCAGGCCTCGAGTTGTCACGAAGCGACGGCCTGGATTGCCAAAGCGGTGGCGATGAGCGTGAAGGAATTGGAGACTCCCCAGGCGTTGCTCAGGCAAGGCGCTTGTCAGCTGCGAGAGAATAATATCGTTGAGGGTCGTGAAACCCTTACGCAGTTGTGGACCAGGTTTGCGGCCAGTGGAGAAGCGAAAGAGGCGGAGGCGCTGCTGGCGTCGAATCTTGGTGGCGAGCCTTGGGTCGTCCAGTCGAACGAGCGGCTCGCTCGGGCGCAGGTGTATCTTGGGCAAGCGTTCCATGCCGAGGCGATTGAGGAACTTCGAAAGTTTCTTGCGGCTGACCTCCAGTCGCCGCGGCGCACCGAAGCGAAGCTGAAGCTTGGGATTGCACAGGTTCGGCTGAAGCAGTACGACCAAGCCCGAGAGACGTTTCGTGCGCTGGTGAAAGATGGCGCGGCTGAATCGTCCGAAGCCTCCGTGTGGCTCGCACGCGTCTATCTTCGCCAAGGCCTGGGTGACAAATTGCTCGATCTTGCGCGGACCATGCCCGCGTCGTTGTCCGCAGAGCAGAAAGGCCAGATCACGCTTTTCGCCGGCATTTGGCTGGAAGATCAGGGCCGCTTCGACGAGGCGATTGCGCGTTATCGGCAGGTGGCAAAGGCTGGCGAGCCGGCCTCTCAACGGGCCGAGGGGCAGTGGCGTGTCGGCTGGGAGTATTACCGGCTGGCGCGTTATCGTGAGGCGTCCGACCAGTTGCATATGCTCGTGGATCAGCACGACGGCGATTTCGAGCCGCAGGCGCTCTATTGGATGGGACGGGCGGCTGAGCTGAGCCAGCAGCCTCAGGCTCGCGATGCCTATGTGAGGCTCTGCCAACGATACGTCCATACCTATTATTGCCAACTGGCTCGTGAGCGGATCGATATTCCGTTGTTGGAGTCTCCTGCCCCAGAATCAGTCTCGACCGCCGTTGCGGTAGACGGCGGCATATCTGGAGGTGGTGAGGCCGCGCGTTCGGTGTCGGCCAAGGCCGAAATCGAGCAGCAGCCTGCCTATCGACGTGCTATCGAGCTAAAGACGTTGGGGTTGGATTCGGATGCCGCACGAGAATTGGCGGGATTGACGGAGCTTTATAGCCGAGATCCCGACCTTCTCATGGTGCTTTCGACATTACTGAACGAGGCTGGTGCTTATCACCATGCCCTCCGGCTCGCGCGGGCCAAGTTCCGGGATAAGCTGGAGCGGACTGGAGGTGCTGTCGATCCATCGCTGTGGCAGGTGGCCTATCCAACAGGTCTTCTACCCACGATCAAGGGGGAGGGGGCCAAAGGTGTCGATCCCTATCTGGTGGCGGCGATCATACGAGAGGAGAGTCAGTACGATTGGCGGGCGGTATCGCGGGTCGGTGCAATCGGCTTGATGCAGGTGATGCCGGGTACGGCAAATGCTGTTGCCCAGCGACTGGGGCTTCCCGCAGTTGGTCGGGATGATCTCTTTGACCAAGAGACGAATATTCGCCTGGGTGTTCGCTATGTTGAACAATTGCTCGAACAGTTCTCCGGGAACGTGGCCTATACGATTGCCTCATACAATGCCGGGCCAATTGCGGTTGGGAATTGGATTGCGCTGCACCGTGGGCGAAGCCAGGATGAATTCGTTGAATTGATCCCCTATCAGGAGACGCGGCAGTATGTGAAACGTGTTCTGCGGAGCTACCGAGAATATGCCCGGCTGGGCAAGGCTTCCTAGGGGCCGTTTCTTGACAAGATTTAGACAAGTTTCTATAGTGCGCCACAACCTGTAGGGGCTAATTTTAAGGAGAGGACTGAGGGAATGGCACTCGATCGATTGGACGCGCTTGAAGACCGCATTAAAGACCTTGTGAAGCTGATTCAAGAATTAAAGAAGAAGAATGCGGCTGCTGAAGAAGAGTTAAAGGTTGTTCGGCAGCGACTTGCGGAGAAGGATGATTCGAATCGGCGCTGGGAACAAGAGCGTCTTGATATCAAGTCCCGTATCGAAAAAGTCCTCGGCGACGTTGAGTTGTTGGAGTGCTTTGAAGAACGCAAGGAGGTGGCCCTTGACGAAGACCATTGACGTGGAAATCTATGGCCAACGGTTTGCGATCCGCGGGGAGGCGGACGAGGGGTATATTCGGCGGCTCGCGAGTTTTGTCGATAGCCAGATGCGCAGTCTCGCGGAGGGAATGAATACGACAACTCCGTCGAAGCTCGCCGTGTTGACGGCGATCAACCTGGCCCATCAATTGTTCGAAGTTGAACGGAAGCGCGCGCAGGGTGATGCGGATGTTGAGCGGCGAATGACGTCGCTCATGGAATCGATCGAGGAGCAGGTTCCGACCTCGCTCTTTCGCTAGATTCAACTTGCAAAGGGTAGCCCCCTTTGATATCGTGAATTGTATTGTTGGGACGTTGTGGAGTTGACGGTCGGGATACAATCAGGTTATGCTCAAACCGGTTTCGTGATCCGGGAAGATGATGCAGTCGCCGCGGAATAGATGTGGGTTCTTGATGCTGGTGATATTGAGACAAGTAGAATTTGTGCAAGGGTTCGTCCTCCTCATGTATAACCTTCTCGACATGTTGGGCAAATTCATGGAGTTCCTGCTGCCATCAGGCAGTGCGGTATATGGAGGCAGTCTTCGGTTGCTTCCCGTTCGCGCACTCGATCCTCTCAAGCGGATGAGGGGATGGCAACGTAGCGGAACCTCGTGGAATCTATCCGGCATGGGACGTACTCATTCGCTCAAGCCATCAAGATCTTCATCCCCGTGGAGTCCATTCTCGGAGTGAGTCTGTAGACCGCGTGTTGGGCTATACCCTTCCGTTCAGCTAATCTTCCACTGCGCTCCCACATCAGGATAGAACCGTCGACCAACCTTGTATCAAGACGAGGCTGAGAAGCCGGGTGTTTCTCGTCTCGGGACTGTAGGGGGGTGAGTCAAATTACTACTTCAATTTTTGCCTATCTATTGACAGGACTCGTTGGAGGACTGTTCGGAATCGGGATTTTCGAACTGATTCGTCGTTCTTCTGGCGCGACGAAGAAGGCGCAAGAAGAGGAGCAGGCTCGCCAGTCTGTGCAGAATGCTCAGCGGGAGGCGGACAATATTGTCAAAGAAGCCAAGCTGGAAGCGAAAGATCTGCTGCTGCAGTCGAAATCGGAACTTGAAAAAGAGCAGAAGGCCAAGATGGCTGAGCTCGCTGTTGTCGAAAAACGCTTAATTCAGCGCGATGAAACCATCGAGAAACGAATTAGCGCGATCGACAAGCGAGAAAGCGATACGCAGAAGCGAGACCTGGAGCTGCTGAAGCGGGAAGAAAAGTTGACGGTAAAAGAGTCGGCTTGTGCTCGGGCGGAGAAGGAGCATTGTGAGGCGCTGGAACGTGTCGCAGGCATGACATCCGACGAAGCGAAGAAGCAGCTCATCCATGAAATGGAAAGTCAGGCTCGGCTGGAGGCTGTCGGGCTTGCGAAGCGGATCTTAGAAGAAGCCCGGGAGAATGCGGAACGGGAAGCGCGCGAGATCATTACTTGCTCAATTCAACGAGTGGTGCGTGATTACGTGTCCGAGTCCACGATTTCCGTGGTCCAGATCCCGAACGACGCGATGAAGGGGCGGATCATTGGACGGGAAGGGCGCAATATCCGTGCGATCGAGGCTGCGACGGGGATCGACTTAATCATCGATGAGACCCCAGAAGCGGTGATTATCTCCGGCTTCGATCCGTTGCGTCGGGAGATTGCCAAGGTGTCGCTCGAACGGCTCATGCATGACGGGCGCATCCATCCGACGCGGATCGAGGAGATCGTTGAGAAAGTCAAAGTCGATATCGATAAGCTGATGTATGAAGAAGCCGAGAAAATCATTTTTGAGTTGGGCCTCTCTGATTTTCACCCTGAGTTGATCAAAGTACTTGGTCGGCTCAAGTACCGGACGAGTTATGGTCAGAACAACCTCTATCATGCGCGTGAAGCGGCCTATATCTGCGGCATCATGGCGTCGGAGCTCGGCCTCGATGTGAAGTTGGCAAGACGAGGGGCGCTGCTCCACGATATCGGGAAAGCCGTCAGTCACGAAGAAGAAGGTCCCCATGCCATGTTGGGCGCCGAAATCGCCAAGAAGTATGGCGAGAGTGAGAAGATTATCAATGCCATCGCAGGGCATCACGAACAAGTGGAGCCGATCTGTCCAGAGTCCGTTTTGGTGGCTGCGGCCGAAGCGTTATCTGCCGCCAGACCTGGAGCTAGACGTGAGGCCTTGGAGACCTATGTGAAGCGGTTGGAGAAGTTGGAATCGCTTGCTACGACGATCAAAGGGGTGCAGAAAGCCTATGCCATCCAGGCAGGCCGGGAGATTCGCGTCATCGTTCGACAGGAAGATATTACAGATGCCGAGTCATTCCAACTGTCGCGGGACCTGGCGAAGAAGATCGAGCAGGAGTTGACCTATCCAGGCACGATTCGTGTGACCGTCATTCGAGAGAGCCGGTATGTGGAGTATGCCAAGTGAAGGTTCTCTTCATCGGCGATATCTTTGGAGAGCCCGGGCGTCGTGCGGTGGCCCGAGCCGTTCCCAGACTGGTCGCTCAGCGGCAGATTGATATTGTTATTGGGAACGGTGAAAACGCGGCCGCCGGGTTTGGCATCACGCCTGAGTTGGCGGAAGAGTTGTTCGACATGGGTCTTGCCGTCATTACGACAGGAAACCATGCCTGGGATAAGAAGGAAATTCTCGACTATTTCCCCCGTGAGCCGCGCCTCCTTCGGCCTGCCAATTATCCGAGCGGTGCGCCTGGGTATGGCAGTGTGGTGGTCGAATCGGCGGGTGGGGAGCAGCTCGGCGTCATGCAGCTGATGGGGCGAGCCTATATGCCGACGTTGGATTGCCCGTTTCAGGTTGCCAAAAAAGAGCTGGCCGGATTGAAGAAGCGAGTGGCTGCCGTGATTGTGGATATGCATGCAGAGGCCACATCTGAAAAAATGGCGATGGGGCATTATCTGGACGGCGAGGTCGTGGCCGTGGTCGGGACCCATACGCATGTGCAAACAGCGGACGATCAGATTTTCCCGAAGGGGACGGCCTATATGACGGACATCGGCATGACCGGCCCCCTCCATTCCGTGATCGGGGTAAAGAAGGAATTGGCGATCGAAAAATTTCTGACCGGGATGCCGAGGCGCTTCGAAGTGGCCTCCGGACCCTCCGTTTTTTGTGCGGTTCTGATCGAGCTTGATGCGCGTCTCGGGAAGGCCCTTTCGATCGAACGCATTCGCATCATCGATTAAAGGAGTCTCACCACGAGTTCTCCCGGTTTCCCTGACCTCTTTTCTCAGCCCTCTCCTCCGAAACAGGTCTTTACGGTTTCGGAGTTGACGGGACTACTCCGCACCTCCATCGAAGAACAATTCTCGGACATCTGGCTGGAAGGTGAACTCTCCAACCTTCGTGCTCCAGGGTCGGGACATGTCTATTGCACACTGAAGGACAAGACGAGCCAGATTCGCGCGGTGTTGTTTCGGTCCAGCGCGGTTCGGCTGCGCTTTGCCTTGCAAGAGGGGATGCAGGTAATCGTGCGGGGGCGGCTCACGGTGTACGAACCGCGTGGTGAATACCAGATTGTCCTCGATACGGTGGAGCCGAAGGGTGTCGGCGCGCTTCAGTTGGCATTTGAACAGTTGAAAGAGCGACTGGCCGAAGAGGGGTTGTTCGACCAGGATAGAAAGAAGCCTCTTCCGGCGTTTCCCGGGACTGTGGGTGTCGTCACCTCGCTGACCGGCGCAGCCATACGGGATATTCTTGCCGTGCTTCGACGCCGCTGGCCGACGATTCACATTTTGATCGCTCCAGTTCAAGTTCAGGGGGAGAGCGCCGGACGTCAAGTTGCCGAGGCGCTCGCTGCATTGAACGAATGGGGCTCCGTGGATGTCATCATTGTCGGGCGGGGCGGAGGGTCGATGGAGGACCTCTGGAGTTTCAACGAAGAGATCGTCGTGCGTGCAATTGCGGCTTCCCATGTGCCAGTTGTGTCGGCGGTCGGGCATGAAATCGATGTGACGTTGTCAGACTTTGTGGCCGATCTCCGTGCGCCGACTCCGTCGGCGGCAGCCGAGGCAGTTGTTCCAGTCTTGGCGGAGATCGTGGAGCGATTACGAGAGCTGACCGTCCGTATGGGACAGATGATGCTCCGGCATTGCGCGTTTGAGCGGCAGCGGCTGGATGCAGGCATTCGAGGTGTGACGGATGTCCGTTTCCGTCTCCAGGCAGCGGCGCAACGGACAGATGATATGGTGGATCGGTTACACGAGATGCTTCAGCGCCTGCTCACGTCAGGGCGGGAACGGGTGCATGAAGCACAGCGCGATCTATCCGGTCTCAATCCTATTCTCGCGATCAAGCAAGGGTTAGCAACCGTCCCGCAATTTTCACAGCGCCTGGAGGGGCAGATGGGCGTGGTCTTGACGCAACATCGTCATCGCGTCCATGCCCTGCTGGCGCAGCTCCATACGCTCAGTCCGTTGGCAGTACTTGGACGCGGGTACAGCATCCTTCAGACTGTGCCGGCAGGGAAGATTCTCCATCGAGCGAACGATGTGGAGGTTGGCCAGGAGTTGGAGGCGCAATTGGCAAGTGGGCGACTGAGTTGCACGGTCACGCGGGTGTTCGACGATTCCGCAGTTTGAAATTGCAAGGTGGTCGAGTATAATGGCGCTCTATATCGGTGAATGAATAACGAGGCGTACTGTGGCAGCGGTAAAGTTTGAACAGGCAATGGCGCGGTTGGAAGCCATTGTCGGCGAGTTGGAGAAAAGCGATCTTCCCTTGGACGAATCGCTCAGGATCTTCGAAGAGGGCATTCGCCTCTCCAAGAATTGCCTCAAGATTTTGGAAGAAGCCGAACATAAAGTAGAAGTGCTCGTGCAAGATAAGAACGGCAGGAAACGAATTCACGCCTTCTCCCCAGACGACGAAACCGATGAGCCGTCCTCCTAGGTTCCCTGGTAGGGCTCCTCTATCCGCCTCCATTTGTCGTAATGCTTCCCTAAGTGACTATGGCGACCACTCCTCGTGTTCACAAAGAACGGTTGGACCGCGTGTTGCTGGTGCAGGGCTTGGTGCCGAGCCGGGAGGCCGCAGCTCGAGCAGTCTTGGCGGGCGGAGTTTCTGTTGATGGGATCATGGTGGATAAGCCTGCGAAGCTGGTGCCGCTGGATGCGCGGATTGAGGTCGTGCAGCCTGCGTTATTCGTCAGTCGATCAGGCGACAAGTTAGCCGCGGCTCTTGACGCATTTCACATAGATCCACGCGGGGCAATTGGTATGGACGTCGGCTGTTCGACCGGCGGGTTCACCGATTGTTTATTGCAGCGCGGCGCGACTCGTATCTACGCCATCGATGTGGGGTATGGGCAGTTCGAGTGGAAGCTTCGTCAGGATTCTCGTGTTGTCTTGCTCGAACGGACTAATATTCGGTATGTTGACCGTGCTGCGGTTCCTGAGCCGATCGATCTGGCGGTCATCGATGTATCCTTTATATCGCTGACCCTAGTCTTGCCCGCCGTTGTGCGCCTCCTCAATAGCTCCGCGGCGGTTGTCGCGTTAGTCAAACCACAGTTTGAAGTTGGTAAGGGACAAGTGGGACGAGGAGGAATCGTGCGGGATGATGCACAACGCGAGGCAGTGACTGAGAAAGTCATTGCTTGTGCGACGCAGTTGGGGCTTCAGTTGAAAGGCGTGCTCGATTCTCCTGTGATAGGACGAAAAGGGAATCGGGAGATTCTTGTTGGCTTTAGTATTGGCAACCACAGCATGATTGGGACTGCGGGGGGTAGAGGATGATGACTATTCATTGGCGATGGGGGCATGCATGAAGGTACTCGTGACGGGAGGTGCCGGCTTTATTGGCTCCCATGTGGTCGATCGTCTTGTCCAGGAAGGACATGAGGTTGTGGTGGTGGACAATCTCTCCACAGGAAAGCGGAAAAACATCAATCGTGCCGCTCGCTTCTGCAAGATGGATATCCAGAGCTGGCGGCTTGAGCGGGTATTTCGAAATGAGCGGCCCCATATCGTCATGCATCTTGCGGCACAGATGGACGTCAGGAAGTCTGTGGAAGATCCGGTCTTCGATGCCCAGGTGAATATTCTTGGAATGCTGAATGTCTTGCAGCAAGCAGTCAGGCACGGTGTGCGGAAGGTGGTGTTCTCTTCTTCGGGTGGAGCGATCTATGGTGAGCAGGAGATCTACCCCGCTTCTGAGTCCCACGTTACGCGGCCGCTATCGCCCTACGGCATCAGTAAGTTGTGCGGAGAGCAGTACCTCTCGTACTACCAACGGGTGAGTGGGCTTCAAGTGGTGAACTTGCGCTACGCGAATGTCTATGGCCCTCGTCAGGATCCTGATGGAGAGGCCGGGGTAGTTGCGATCTTTATTCAGAAGTTGCTGAACAACGAGCAAGCGATTATTTATGGAAATGGACGGCAAACGAGAGACTTCGTCTATGTCGAAGATGTTGTTGAGGCAAATCTTGCGGTGATGAGTCAGGAAATACAAGGAACGTATAATGTTGGCACAGGGCAAGAAACGTCAATCAACGATTTGTTGAGGCTTCTCATTACGCATACGAATTCAACCTGCAAGGAAGTTCATGGGCCAGCCAGAAAGGGCGAGCAGGCACGAAGCGTCATTGATTCCACGAAGCTCCGTCAGGAATTGTCTTGGGAGCCGAGAACCGAACTCAGCGAAGGGCTCAAGCGGACCGTCGAATATTTCCGTGAGCGTATGGGCTAGTAGCTGCTGGCCTGTTGAGGATTAATGGGCGTCGAACGTATCGTCCCCAGAGCTAGTATCGAGGAACGGTTCCATCCACCTGAGTCGACCAGGCGTCGATTCCACCCACTAGATTTTTTACAGTACTGAACCCTTGTTGGAGCAGAAAGTTCGTCGCATCGGCGCTTCTCATCCCATGGTGGCAGATGGCGATGATCTCCGAATCATGGCTTAACTGAGCCAGCGATTGAGGAAGTGTTCCAAGAGGAATGAGGGTTGAGCCTTCAATCTTTGCAAGGGAATATTCCCAGTCTTCCCGTACATCGACCAGTACCAGCTTGTCGCCCTTATCAAGTCTTGCTTTCAGTTCTTTTGGGGAAATGGCATAGCCCATTGAGTCGCCTCCTTAATTATGGGCATCATATGTGAGGGGTGAAAAGGCTGTCAATGATCAAGGCATTCTGTTTTTCTGGGTACTGCTGGGTTCGTGAGTGGTGTAGTAAGCCGATGATATTTGAGCAAAGGTGATACGCGCCTGTACATTTTTGTCACTTTGATGTCTTTATGTGATCTCGACGACACGATTTAAGAGAGATGAACCGTGTTATTTGTATGATAGAACAGCATAACTTATTGATAAAGCTGTAAAAGTAAGTATTTGCCTAGATGGCAGGTCCGGAAATTGCGTTATCAGGCCATCAGGAATGAAGGAGATATAGGTGGAAAGGGAGGAGAAAGGTGTTTTTCAAGGGGCGCTTCTCCTATGAAAAAGGTCTCAACGAAGGTTCTCATTGTTTTGGTGACAACGGCAAGTCAGAAAGAAGCGGTAAGGATTGGGGAGAAAATGGTGAATGCCAGACTGGCTGCCTGTGCGAATGTCATCCCCGGTATCAAGTCGATCTATCGGTGGAACGGAAAAGTTATCAAATCAGGAGAGACGCTCCTGATGCTGAAATCCACAGCGCTTCGGTACCAGGCACTTGAGAAGGCGATTAAGGCGATGCATAGTTATGAGACTCCTGAGATCGTGGCAGTGGAGATCAAGACTGGCCTCGATCAATATATGAGGTGGGTCCGGACTGAGACTCATATGTAATTGTTTATATTGATTATTTTGTCGTGGTTAATGTGAGGGGTTGACCGAAGCAACCTAGATAGGTACACTCGCCGAGGACTATCTTGGACAGCTGGGGAGTCCATTGAGCAGGGGGTAAAGGTTATGGGACAAGTAAACGGTACGGAAAATAGCGATGCCTATACCGTCGTAATCTTTCGTGGCTCAACAGCCAAGCCTCTCCGGTTTAGTTTCCCGCGCAAATTTGTCAGTAAGCTGTTGATTGTCGGAGCAATTCTCATACTAGCCGACATTCTGATCATTTCGCATTATGTGATCAGAACTGGCGAGGTTTGGGAGCTCTCAGCATTCCGAGCAGAAGCGATGAGTGCACGGGAGCAGACAGCCGCTTTCTCAGGAGCTGTCGATGATCTGAAGAAGCGATTAACTGGCATGAAGGAGGTCAATCAGCGGCTCCGTGTCATGTTGGGAATCGAGGCCCCGAAGACGGGGGATGTTGTGAATGGTCGGGGAGGTGAGGACGGGCCTCTTCCAGAGGGGAACACTGTTTCCCCGACTGAGAAAACTATTAAGACCGAAGACGGGGGGGGGCATCCCAGTTCGGCAGAGTCTAGCCAGTCTACTCCTGGGACTCAAACAAGCCATTCTGTCGATTCGAATGGTCTCACCGAGCAGGAGATAATCGCCTCAATTAAGGATGGCATTGACTGGTTAGCGAAAGAAGCTACGACCCAGGAGCAATTCCTTCAAGAACTCTCTTTAGCAGCTGAGCAGAAGTCTTCCAGGTGGGCAGCAACTCCCTCTATATGGCCGGTTAAAGGATGGGTCACTTCTGGATTCGGGCCGAGGGTTTCCCCATTTACTGAAAAGCCTGCTTGGCACGATGGGCTGGATATTGGCGCTGCGGCCAATGCTCCGGTCCAGGCTCCGGCTCAGGGACGGATCACAACAGTCGGTTTCGATCCTAAGTTGGGCAACCTTGTGAAAATCGACCATGGGTTTGGTATCGAAACCCTCTATGGCCATCTCGCTAAGGCTTTGGTTAAAGAAGGGCAACGGGTCAAGCGTGGCGAAGTTGTTGGTTTAGTCGGTAGCAGCGGGTTAGCCACGGGACCTCATTTGCATTACATGGTTAAGGTCCATGGGCAGACGTTCGATCCGGTAAAGTATATTCTCGAATAGTTCGGTCGGTTTCCCATTCCAATCAGTGGTCTTGTTATTTGCTGAATGGGTTTATGACAAGGCCACATCTTATGCAGTCGTCAGACCCCACGTAATCCCCGGCTCGCTCAATTGCCTATGTTATACTCTCGCGCCTGTAAGGTGATGAAGGCACGAGGGGACTTGTTTTATGACAGACATCGAGATCAATCGATCGGTGAAGGCACGTCCGATTCAGGATGTCGCCGATCAACTTGGCCTCCGAGAGAGCGAATTACTTCCGTTTGGACGGCTGAAGGCGAAGGTCTCACTCGATGCACTCGATCGGCTCAGATCTGCTCCCCTGGGTCGGTATGTACTGGTCACTGCCATAAACCCAACTCCGCTTGGGGAGGGCAAGACGACCACTTCGATCGGCCTTGCCATGGGCCTCTCCCGTCTCGGGCATCGAACGGCCGTCACACTTCGACAGCCTTCGTTGGGGCCGGTATTCGGGATCAAAGGTGGAGGAACCGGGGGAGGGCGAGCACAGGTTCTTCCGATGGAGGACATCAACCTCCACCTGACTGGCGATGCCCATGCAGTATCTGCCAGTCACAACCTCCTCTCAGCATTTCTCGATAATCATCTATTCCATGGGAATGAACTCCATGTAGATCCGAATCGAATCACCTGGCCTCGGACATTGGGGATCAGCGATCGGGCACTCAGAAAGATCTCGTTGGGTGAGGGGGTTGTAGGACGCTCGGGTGAATTTGTCATTACCGAAGCGTCAGAGGTCATGGCGATGCTCGCGTTAGCCTCGAGCCAAGCAGACTTACGACAGAGGCTTGGACAGATCATCGTCGGGTTTACAACGAGTGGGAAACCGATACGGGCGGAAGAGCTTGGCTGTGCCGGGTCCATGGCTGTCTTGCTCAGGGAAGCATTATTGCCGAACTTGGTTCAGACCTTGGAGGGAACGCCGGCGTTTGTCCATGCGGGTCCCTTTGGCAATATCGCCCATGGGAATTGTTCGATTCTTTCCGATGCCATCGCGCTACGTTGTGCAGATTATGTCGTCACGGAGGCCGGGTTCGGGAGCGATCTTGGGGCAGAGAAGTTCTTCAATATCAAGTGCCGCCTCTCTGGATTCAAGCCTGCAGCGGCTGTGGTCGTGGCGACTCTACGGGCACTCAAACTTCACGGGGGTGGTGGAACGGTCAAAGTTGGCACGCCGCTCCCGGCAGGGCTGACCGGGCCGAATCAGGAAGCCTTGGTCAAAGGCTTCGCGAACCTTGAGCAGCACATTGCGAATGTGAAAGCCCATGGAATTCCGGTGGTGGTGGCGGTCAATGCGTTTGTCGATGATCCGGCGGCGGAGCTGGAATGGGTTCGAGCACGGTCCCGGGAAGTTGGCGCGGTCGATGCCGCAGTTTCAACCCATTGGGCCGATGGCGGCAAAGGGGCTGAAGATTTAGCCCGGGCGGTGGCCAAGGCGACAGAGCAGCCGTCCACATTTAAGCATCTCTATGACGTCACCTGGCCGATTAAGAAGAAAATTCAGACCATTGCCACGCAGATGTACGGAGCCTCAGACGTGTCGTTTGACGCAGCAGCAGAACGAGACATTGATCTGGCGCAGCAGCTCGGGCTAGATCAGTTGCCTATCTGTATGGCCAAGACACCGTTATCGCTGTCGCACGATCCTGCGTTGAAGGGCCGCCCATCGGGGTTTACGCTGCCGATCAAGGAGGTCCGAATGCTCGCGGGGGCAGGGTTTCTCACCGCGGTCTGTTCCGGCATTCAACTGATGCCTGGATTGCCGAAGAAGCCGGCAGGCGAACGGATTGGAATTGATCCAGCGACTGGGGAGATCGTGGGGCTGTCCTGATGGTTAGCGATGCTTCAGGTATTGAAAGAATTCTGAATCTGGACTCACTACCAGGGTGGACTTATCTTTGAAGGCTTTCTTGTAGGCTTCCATCGATCGGGTAAATTCAAAGAACTTTGGATCCTGCCGATAGGCGTCGGCGTAGACTTTGAAAGCCTTCGCATCCCCTGCGCCTCGAAGCTCCTCAGATTCTTTATAGGCCTGCGCGAGAATGATCTCACGGTCTTTCTCTGCTTCAGAGCGAATCTTTTGTGCTTCCTCGGCGCCTTCTGCGCGGTACTGCTTCGCTTGTCGTTCTCGTTCAGCCTGCATTCTGGCAAACACGGCCTTTTCGTTCTGCTCGGGAAGATCGGCGCGTTTGATCCTCACATCCTGAATCTCGATCCCATAGGCGGATGCCTTCTCATTCGATCGTTGAGTCACGATTGCCATGAGGTCATGACGACCGGTCGCGACGATTTCAAGGAGATCATGGCGTCCGAGTTCGACTCGGAGTTCCGAGTAAATAATGTCGTGCAGCCGCTGGTAGGCTCCCCGTTGGCTCTGAAAGTTCTGATAAACCTTCAACGGGTCGACAATTCGCCATTTGGCGTAGTTGTCAAGCAGGAGGGTCTTCTTATCTTGCGTGATGACATCTTGGGGGTCCGAGTCGTAATCTAGCAAGCGCTTATCGAAGTACGTGACCTCTTGAATAAACGGCACTTTCAGATAGAGGCCCGGCTCTGTGATATTGCGCTTGGGTTTTCCCAGTTCGACAACAATCGCGTTTTGCGTGATGTCCACGATGAAGAGTGGTGAGGCGCCTAGGATGAACAGCCCGATGACCACCACCAGCAGTGCAATGATGAACCCCTGCTTGGTCATGATTTTGGCTCCTCGGAGGCGGCACTGGCCTTGGATTTGAGACGTTCAAGGGGAAGATACGGCAACACGCGATCGCCTGCCTTGCCATCGATGATGACTTTCTCGATGTTCGGCAGAATCTCTTCCATCGTTTCGATGTAGAGCCGCTTGCTGATAATGTCCTTGGCCTGGTTATATTCTTTCAAGGTGGCCGTGAAACGGTTGGCTTCACCCTGTGCACGGTTCAGCCGTGCCTGGGCATAGCCTTTGGCCTGGTTTACGACCTGCGCCGCCTCACCCTTGGCTTTGGGGAGAATGTCGTTGCGATAGCTCTGTGACTGGTTGATCAGTTTCTCTCGATCTTCCTTGGCATTCGTCACGTCCTTGAATGCAGCAGCCACGGCTTCGGGAGGATCGACATCCTGAAGCTGGATGGCGGCGACCTGGACGCCTCCGTGATATTGGTCAAGAATCGATTGGAGGAGGACCAGGGTATCTTGTTGGATTTGGGCTTTGCCGGTCGTCAAGGCCTCGTCGATCTTGCTCTTGCCGACCACTTCGCGCATGGAGGCCTCGGCGGCTTTGCCGATGGTCTCATGGATTTCCGCCACGCTGAAGAGATAGTTTGCTGACTCTTTGATCTTGTATTGGACGATGAACTCAATGGCCAGAATGTTCATGTCGCCGGTGAGCATCAAGGCTTCTTGCGCCAGCATCTGCTGACGGCCTTGCCGATCCGTGCGGAAGCCCACCTCAATCCGATGAAGCTTTTCAACTTTTGGCTGCAGAACGGTTTCGATCAGAGGGATCTTCCCATGGGGGCCTGGTCCGACGGTCCGGACCGGGACGCCGAACCGCTTCACGACGCCCTCCTCGTCAGGGGCGACGATAAAGGCGCTTTGCCAAGCGAGGAAGACGACCAGGGCGGCGAGGGCGACATTTCTGAAGCCACTCGAGGGCATCAGATTCTTGAATTGCGATTGGGCTTGCTTGAGGGCATCCTCAAGCGGGTCGCTCTTCTTGCTCCAAGGATCTTTGGGGTCCCAAACCATATAGGGTATGTATCCGATGATGGTCGCGAAGGAACTCTATCGGGGGCACCTTAGCAGACTGCAAGAAGTTTACGCAATCAGGATCGGTCTCCCTTGACCCATCATGAATTCTTGATGTATAAAGGAGGCATGACTATGCTGTCTGGGAAGAATCGAGCCAAAACAGCCGAGCTCTGTCATGCGCTGGCGGATGAGACCAGGCTGGATATTCTGGATCAGCTCAAGGAGGGCGAGCGGTGCGTCTGCGAACTGACCGATGCCCTTCAGACTGGGCAGTCGCGTCTATCTTTTCACTTAAAGGTATTGAAGGACGCAGGTTTGATTCTCGATCGACCGGAAGGCCGCTGGATTTACTACGCCATCAATTCCGAAGCGGTTGCGGAGCTTGAAGCACTTGTCGGCTCGCTCAAAGCAACCAGGAAAACCGTTCGGCCTAGCTCGCGCTGTTAACTTTTTTTGCTTAATCAATCAAGTATTATTGATGCCGTGGAGGTCCCGCAATGAAAACGCCGCCGGTAGTAGAAAAGCAGCTGAATCCTTTTGAGCGCTATCTGACGATTTGGGTTGCGCTCTGCATGATCGTGGGTATCCTACTCGGGCAGGGGGCGCCGGACCTTGTCCAATCAGTGCGGGCGATGGAGTTCGGTCAAGGCAGCCATATCAACCTGCCAATTGCGGTGCTGATCTGGCTGATGATCGTGCCGATGATGATGAAAGTCGACTTCGCCTCGATTCGCCACGTCGGGACGCGTCCGACCGGGCTCGTGATTACGTTGTTGGTCAATTGGGTGGTCAAGCCGTTTTCGATGGCATTTTTCGCCTGGCTCTTCTTCCGCGTCGTGTTTGCCGCATGGATCACGCCTGCTGAAGCCGATCAGTACATTGCAGGGACGATCATTCTAGCTGCTGCCCCCTGCACCGCGATGGTCTTTGTCTGGAGCTATCTGACGGACGGAGACCCTGCCTATACGTTGGTCCAAGTGTCCGTGAACGATCTCATTATGCTGGTGTTGTTTGCGCCGATTGTCGGGCTACTGGTAAGCGGTGCCTCGTCCTTATCCGTTCCCTTCGATGTCCTGCTGTATTCGGTCCTGGCGTTCATTGCGATTCCTCTGGCGATCGGGTGGGCACTCCGGACGTGGCTCGTGCGGCAACAGGGCCAGCGGTGGGTTGACGACGTGCTCTTGCCGAGATTCGCCCCGATCACCATTGTGGCCTTGCTCCTCACCTTGGTCTTTATCTTCGCCTTCCAGTCGCAGAACATCATGGGCAAGACGGTTCACGTAGCCTTGATTGCCGTGCCGATCCTGCTTCAGGTGTATGTGAATGCGTCATTGGCCTATGGGCTCATGTATCGATTTCATGTGCCCTACGCGATTGCAGCTCCGGGTGCGTTGATCGGGGCCAGCAACTTTTTCGAATTGGCGGTGGCGACAGCCATTGCGCTGTTCGGGCCCGAGTCTGGTGCGGCCTTGGCAACGGTGGTGGGAGTATTGGTGGAGGTGCCGGTCATGTTGTCGGTCTGTGGGATTTGCAATCGGACCAGGCATTGGTTCAGGCCAGAGGTGGCAGCATGAAGGAGCGGGTCCTCTTCCTCTGCACCGGCAATTCGGCTCGAAGCCAGATGGCGGAAGGTTGGTTGCGGCATCTAGCGGGCGACCGATTTGAGGTCTTCAGTGCGGGGACCCATCCGGTCGGTCTAAACCCAGGATCGGTGGAGGCCATGGCCGAGGTCGGGATCGATATCTCACAACACCGATCCAAATCGGCGACGGAATTCACGGCCATGCCCATCGATTATGTGATCACGGTATGTGACCGCGCCAAAGAGACCTGTCCTCGTTGGTCAGGAGCCGTTCGACTTATCCACTGGAGTTTCGACGATCCGGCAGCCCTGCCCGATGCGGCTGAACGCCGGCAAGTATTTCGGCGAGTCCGCGACGAAATCGCCACGGCGATTCGGCAGTTTCTGTCAGATCGAGAGAGGCAGGGAAGTTAAGCCGTGACCGAGCCGCCGCATGATGAGCCGGTTCCGGCGGTGCAGCCATAGCAATGGTTGCGGGTCGTGATCTGCCGCTGATTCAGTTGGACCGGATCGAAGTCGCGGATGTGGGCGGGCGCGCCATGGTCGATCGGCAGATCTAGCATTTGGTTGAAGTCGCAGTCGTAGAGCTTCCCATCCCAGCTCACGGAGATCGTGTAGCGGCACATGACACCGGCAGCGGCAGCGGGGTTGAAGGCGTTGGCTAACCGTTCCATATACTGCTCGTAGTTCCCACTCTCCACCAGAAACTCCAGGTATCGGCTCACCGGCATGTTGGTGATCGTGTAGAGATGGTTGAATTCGACCCCATGCTTAGCCTGGAGCTCTTTCCGGAACTGCGCTTCGATGGCCCCTTGCTTGGGCGGAAGAAAGGCGCCGACCGGATTGTAGACAAGGTTGAGGGCGAGGCCGCTGCCGGGCTGGCCATAGCCGAGCCGATTGAGCAGATGCAGGGCCTCGATCGATTTCTGAAAAATTCCGTCGCCCCGCTGAGCATCGGTTTGACTGGCCTGGTAGGAGGGGAGCGAGGCGATAATTTCGACCTGGTGAGCGGCCAGGAATTCGGCCAAGCCTGCCTGTGAAGGAATCAGCAGCACCGACAAATTACAGCGGTCCATCACATGCCGTCCGAGTGTGCGGGCCTGTTCGACCAGCCAGCGAAAGTTGGGGTTCAATTCCGGCGCCCCCCCGGTAATATCTACCGTGGGAATATCCGTCTTGGCGAGAGCCTGCATGCAGAGTTCGGCTGTCTCACGTGACATGCTTTCCGTGCGATCGGGGCCTGCGTCCACATGACAATGGCGGCAGGTCTGGTTACAGAGTTTGCCGACGTTGATTTGGAAGACCGTCATTCCAGAGGCGTGGAGTGAAGACATCCCGGCCTGAGTCAGGCGGGTTTCAAAGGGAGTGAGCCCGGTTGTGGTGCCGAGAATGCGCAGCTGTTCAGTCGAAGAGGCGAGGGGATTGTGACGGCCTAGGAGGGTGAGCGCCATCGTCGCCTTTAGCAGCATCCGCCCGTCGGCGCGCAGTTCACCGCGTCGCCGCCCACAGGCAGGCTGGCGCGATTGAGGATGGCGAAGTGCGTGGCATAGCCCTCTGTTTCGAGCACCCTGCGTGTCTTGGAGCAGATTTCGACCGGTTCACCGCGCCGGAAGACATGGTGGTCATCATCATCCGCTTCCAGGAACGGGCCGGCCAAGAGGGCGTAGTCGCCTTTCCAGGAACAGGGAACCTGTTCAGGCAGCACGGCCGTCCATCGC
This sequence comes from Nitrospira sp., assembly GCA_009885705.1. Classification (GTDB taxonomy): domain Bacteria; phylum Nitrospirota; class Nitrospiria; order Nitrospirales; family Nitrospiraceae; genus Palsa-1315. Next base: position 23,338 of record VFKF01000466.1, read on the forward strand.
GGGTCCGCCCGGTTGAGCCACTGAGGAGCATCGGAGAGCATGAATAGTGATGCGAAGGGTGGTCGGCTCAGTAAGAGAGCCAGCTCCGGAGTGAGCGGCTGGGGAATCCCGCGTATGTACGTGGTGCCTCGCTCATCGACCACGCGGCTGAAGGGGCCACAAAGGGTGGCGTAACGCGCCGGGCGTACGGGTGCATCAGCGGGAAGCTTGTAGCCGGTCAAGGTGACGGAGAAGAAATGGATGCCGTCGATCCGTTGCCAGGGGGACGATGTGAGGAGATGAAGACCGACGAACCCGGCTTCGGTCATTCCCGCCATGTAGTCGGTCAACGTCAGGGCGCCGGATAAACAGTCGCCCCATTTCTCCGCATCATGTGCCAGATATTGCGGCACGGGCTGGTCGGCGACGATATCGGAAATTGTGAACCGCCCGCCCGGCTTGGCCACGCGGAACATCTCGCGAAAGACCTTCCGCTTGTCGGGAGCCAGGTTGATCACGCAGTTTGAAATAATTAGGTCGATGGTGTTGTCGGTGACCGGCATGGCGTCGGCCATCCCCTTCTTAAACTCGACATTGGAAGCGGGATAGCCAAGGTTGGTGGCGACCACGACGGCGTGCTTGCGGGCGATCTCCAGCATCGTATCGGTCATATCGATGCCGATCACGCGACCGGTCGGACCGACGAGGCGCGAGGCTTCAAAACAGTCGATGCCGCCACCGGAGCCGATGTCCAGCACCGTTTCGCCTGGACTGACCGTTTTCAGTCCGGCGGGGGTGCCGCAGCCGTAGGAAATCTTGAGGACCTCATCCGGGATGAAGGATTTGAGGTTCGCCATGTCGTAATTGGTCGGGCAGCACATCTGCTCACCCGTATTGGCGGCCCTGGCGTAGCGCTCGCTGACTTTCTGCTCAATTTCGTCGATGGGCATCGTGTCCTCGCGGTTTGGCAGAGAGATGGATGGCTTTCCATGTATCAATACTGACGCCTGTCCGTCAACTCCTGCCTAATTCTGGCGATTTGTCCTGCGACAGGCCTTCTGAGAGTCGGGCGGCAAACGTGTTTCTTACAAAGGGATCTGCGAAAAAAAGGGGGAGCCGAAGCTCCCCCTTCCGAACGTCTCTCTACATCCGTCCGCGCTTGTCGAAGTACTCATCGTACCGATGCACAAAGTCTTTCTGCGCGAGCGGCATGTGGCAGGCGCGGCACTTCGTGAAGTCTTCCATCAGGGGTTTGCTGGTGGCATCGTAGGCGGCGTAGGCCCAATCGCCGTTTTTCAGACTGTCGGGGAGCTTGTCGCCCCAGCCCTGCTCCTTGCCCATCACGAACACCTTAGCCAGGTCGCCTTTTACCGGCTTCCCGTCTATGCCGGTCGCCAGCTTATCGCCATCCATCGTGGCCTTGTAGATCTCCATGACCATCACGGTCCCATTCGGGAAGGGTTGGCCTGCCGAGGTTCTGGCGCCAGTGCGATTGATGTAGATGTCCCGCACCTGCTTGGCCTCACCCTTCGGAATATCCAGCAGGAACTTGGGCCAGGACTTGTAGTCGGCGGGAAGGGCTACGGAGCCATCAGGTCCAGAGGGGGCTGCCATTGAGGGGGACATTGCCGGCTTGGTATCGGCAGCCATCATCTTGGAGCCGGATGACTCTGTCGTGTTGCAGCCGCCCAAGGTGAGCAGCAATCCAGCGAAGACAAGAGACGAGGCAAACTGTTTGTGCATGGTAAGCCCTCCTATCAGTCATGAATGGTGTGTGGAGCTCAGGGAACATTGAGCCGGTACGGCTTCCTCTCACCGTCTCTACGACGCCCGGCACCGTTTGGATGTTTGTCAGCAGGCCGAAGATTCGATCAAGTCGTAATAATGTGTAAAGCCCCGTTCCCTCATGCCTACGGGGTCTCAAGAAGACGTAAGCTCCTCACATTGCAGCCTTATCCCGAGGGTGTTCCGATTCCCCTTCACGGTCTACACCTTCGCGTCATCGGCGACACAGTGCCGGCCATCCTGTCCAAGTAGCTGATATTGTAGAAGAAACTACGTATGGCTCTCTGGTACGGGATCTGCGTGGGCAGGAGATGGTATGGCGCGATTCATTTTTAACCAGGGAGGTGCAAGATGAAGAAGTATCTGAGTATCATCGCCGTGGCCGCGTTATTCGGATTCAGTGTGGGGACGATGCCGAGTTATGCCGGAGCGCAGACGTCGCCGCCCATGCCGTCCCCGACGGATGAGAAGGAGAAGGACAAGAAGCCCAGTGTGCCGCGCGCCGACGATGACAAGGGCGTCGACAAGAAAAAGGACGATCGTAGCGGCCGCTGAGGCCGTCCTCGTACGGCAGCGGGGTATGGAAACGGCCATGCCCCGCCGACCGTGCCGCTAGGCCGTTGCCAGCAGCGAGACTGCCGTGAGAGCCATCCAGACTCCATCGCGTCAGAAGAGCTTGGGTGGAGCGAGAGGATCGACCGGTTGAGGGTAGACGATCCTGTCTCCGTCGATGACGGCGAACGGCGTCAGGCGATGTTCGTCTGCCTTGACCGGCGAGAGAATATGTCTGACCGTCCAGCCCCTGCTTATGAGCGCATCGGCAATCAAGGATCGGTGGCAGCGCCAGGGGACAGCTTCGGCACACATGATCGCGATGGGACCGTTCCTGCCATAGGTCATGAGCTCTTGTAGCGCATTCCAGAACTCGCCCTGCTGCATATAGTCGGCATAGCCTCGAAAGCTGGCATTTCTCCATCCATCATTGATCGAATCCTTTCGGGCCTTTCGCAGGCCGCCAAGCGCTGGCATGTGGAGATAGGTGAGGCTTGCCTCCCTCAGGGTTTCGGCGAGAGTTTCTGAGTTGAATTGTGGGTTGTGCCGCGACCGTGGAACGGTTCGCACGTCGACGAGGAGATTGATAGAATGGGCAGGGAGAAGATCGGTGAACTCACTGATCGGTCTGGTCGAATGGCCGATGGTCCAGATGGTCGGTGGGTCAGGCATCGTTCAGTGTGGCACAGCACACGAGGAATCGCCATCAGCCTGATCGGACGAGGCTCAATCCGGCGGCAATTTATCGGGATCGATTTCAAGGAGCCGCAATCGGCCGTTGGTAATGTGTTCGGTCTTGTAGAGGCGGTCGCCCAGTTGCATCGTGCCGACGAGCAGCGACCCGTTGACGACAAAGGTGAAGTCCCCCTTCGAGGGCGGTTTGAAGGTGCCGCGGATCACGGCAGTATCGTTGCTGCGGGAGATGGTCGAGGAGATATCCAGCTCATAGTTGGCACCATCGAACAGTTCGACGGTAATTCTGGGATGGGGCCTAGCTCCGGCATCCTTGAGGACCTGGAGCAGGGGAAGGTCGAGCACGATCTCACGATCGCGGAGTACCCAGGGCCTGCGCGGCGTCGGTTGATCGGTCGCGGGAGGAGCCGGGACTGTCTGCCATAAGCTTTTCGGAGCCGGACGTTCATCGGCCGAGACGATCTGAGGGATGACCCCGCTCAGCATTGCTACGGTGAGAAGCAGTTGAGTCAATCGATGGACCACAGAGTCGTCTCCTTATGTCTCGGGTCGAGTGCCGTTCGATCATTATATAGAGCGGAACGGCTGGGTGCGATGGTGAAGGGTGCAGGAGTCTCGCTCGTGGGTATGTCCTTGCGGTTAGGGGGAGACGACTCTCAAGTTGGTCGGCGCAGCCGGAGGCGTCAGATTTGCGACCGATGTACGCCAGGCAGCGACTGTTTGACGCACGTCGTTCATGGAGCGGGCATTGTCGGCAGAGTTTGCCGGATCGGCGCTGTAGTCGATCCCGGCCGGTCTGCCGTTGATGAGGATGTTTGGGTTGGAAAAGTACTTCACGCGCGGGCAGGAGACGGTCGGGCAGGCGTAGGCCATGATCGTCCTGAATTTTCCGATTTCGTCCCGGTATCCGAACGAATAGGGAGAGACTCCCGTGCCGCCCGTGGCCCGGTCATGTGCGTTGCCCATGTTATGGCCCATCTCGTGAGCGAGGGTATTGTTCGCGACGCAGTCGCGCGCCGTCACGCTGAACGCGGAACTGGCGAAACTGGCCCGAGGGCCGTTCGCCATGACATAGGCGATGCCGCAATAGCCGCCGCCGTTGTCGACGATCAACGCAACGAGATCGGCCCGGTACTGATCGCGCAGCTGATGGACTTGATCCATGATTCCGTCGGTCGTGCTCCGCAAGCGAGAGAGATCGGTATCGATGACACCCGATTCCGTATAGGCCACCTCGGCCATATGGACAAGCTGGAGCTGCATAGCGATCCGGCTGTTACTGTAGGCTTGATTCGCCGAATCGACGCCTAACTGGATCAACGCCTCGATCGCCGCCTGGCCGCCTTCCTGGGTTTTCGCCGCGGTCGTGTAGACCACCAGCAGGTCGACAAGGGTATCGCCGACTGCTGCGGCAGTCGGATCGGTAGGCGGCGCCGTTCCTCCGGCAGGAGGAGCGGCGCTGGCGGTCGCGTCGTCGGCGACGACGAGGGGATGGTGATCCGGGGGGAGGGACTCCTCGTCCACTTCCACCAGTCGGTGAGCGATTCCGCCGGTCGATTCGATCTTGTACAGACGTTGGTTCGACAGAATCGTCCCGGCGATGGTCGTGCCCTGAGCGACCAAGGTGACGTCGCTCCCTGCCTCTCCCCGCAGCCGTCCCCGCCAGATTTTCGTCTGTTTCGGATGCTCGCGCAGCGGCTCGAGATCCAGCACTCGCGTTCCGGCATCGAAGAGGTTCATCGTGACTTCCGGTTGCGCCTCAACGCGTGGGCGATGTAAGAGCTCGAGCGCGGCAGGGTTGAGCGTCATGCTGCGATGCCGCCTCACCCATCGTTTGGTGATCGGTGGCGTCGGCAGTGCCTGGGCGATAGGAGGAGGTATGACGCTTGGGGTCTCTGAGAATAACGGAGTCTGGGGTGGCGTCGACGCACCTTTGACGAGGGGAGGGGTCCCGAAGGTCATCGCACCGAGACAGAGGACTATCGCACTCGCTGTACGCAACGAGTGTCGGTGCATTGCACCGTTTTTCAGTGGCAGTGGATGCGGGGTCATCGGCTCCATGGAACGTCCCTCCCTCATGTGGCAACCTGTCGTAGGCCAAGGAGAGAGCAAGGGCGGTGCCTTTCCCTGGGGTCGGCTCTCTCGGGGGGGGTGGCGCGGCGCTCTGTAATATCAAGCGATTCGAAGGCGGACAAAAAATGGCAGGGAGAGGATCTGTAGGAATATCCTGTCATAGGGAACAGAAATGGAGGGTGGCGCCTTCATATCTTCGAGGCGAGAGAGGCCCAGGCGAGGAGATCGTCCGGCGCTTCTAAGATGTCGACCTGAACCTCATAATAATTCTTGAGCGTCTGAGTGGAGGTGGGAGTGAAGGGCTTCATGCCCCGGTCTTTGTATAGACTGATCGTCTTTGGGGTCACTTTAAAGTAGAGCCGGCCCTTGTGGATAATGCCGAAGAACCGGTCCCCTTGGTAGAGTCCGTATCCACCGAACATGGCGCGGGAGGTCAGGCCCCGCAACCCGCTGAGTTGATCCAGAACGAAGTCTCGAAACCCGTCGTGTTTCGGTGCCATGGCGGAGGTTAGAGCGGTTTGCGCGCTGCGACCATTCGCACCGCCATGGGGAATACGATGCGGCCACCGCGTCTGTAGTTGGATGCGGCCTGAGTGATGCGCTGCTTGACGTCTTGTTTCTGCGCGTCAGTCAGCTTGGCCATCAGATTTTGGACCGGCGCGGCGATTTCCATCAGGCTGGTGTAGTACTCGTCCGCCGAGGCATAGGACCATTCGGCGAGAAATTCCTGCTCCGTCACATCGATCAATCCAGCCTGTTGGAACAGGCCGGCCAACTCGCCCGATTTGGCCAATCTGAAAATCCCCGGGGCGGCTGGATCCGGCGGCGGCAGTTCGATGACTTGTTTGATGGCGGCCATGGAGAGTCCGATCGAAGGGTTCTTCTCCGGCGCGGACCAGACCGCGGTCGCAACCCAGGCTCCCGGTTTCAAGACGCGGGCGATTTCGTCGGCGGCCTTTGGAATCTCAGGAAGAAACATTAAACAGAAACGGCTTGTCGCGGCATCAAACACATTCGCCTCAAATGGAAGCGCCGTCACATCGCCTGCTTGGAACGTGATGTGGTTGAGCCCTAGCCTGTTCGCTTTGCGCCGTGCGACCTCAAGCATCTGTTCGGCGAGGTCCATCCCGATGACGCTGCCGTTCGGCCCAACAGTCTGTGCTCCGAGCAGCGCGGGATAGCCGGTGCCGGAACCCAAATCGAGAACCTTCATTCCCGTATGCAGACGCGCATCGGCGACGAGCCGGTGGTTCAAGAACGCCATCTGCTCGTCGAAGTAGCGGTCCCACTTTTCCCATCCGCCGGCGACCCGATTCCAATCCTGACGTTGACCTTCGATGACTTGCTGCGCGGTCGGTTGTGGCGCCATGGGGTACCTCTCTACGTATGTCGAATGACCATTGACGAATGACGGTCCGGTTTATCCGCCGCTCAGAGCACAGACGATATAGATGTGGTCGCCTGGTTCAATTGGGACGGCGAGGTGGGGAGCCTGTTCTCCATTCACAAAGATGCGAATGTGCGGTCTGATCGCATCCTGCTCGGTGACGATACGAAAACGAAGACCTGGGTAGCGCTGATCCAATGTCGATAAGATCTCGGCAAGAGTCTGGCCTTGGACCTCCACGTCGCTCTTGTGCGTATAGGAGCGAAGTGCGCTCGGGATATGCACGGTCACAGTCAAAACTCCGCGGCCTCCACCGAGTAAATTTCAGGCAGGTGCCGGGCCACGCAGGTCCAGGTCACGCCCGCGTTCCGGCTCGCCCAGATCTCGCCCTGCGTCGTCCCGAGATAGAGTCCCACCGGATCCTGTGCATCTCTGGTCATGGCCTGACGTTTCACGGTCCACCAGGCGTTCGCGCGGGGGAATCCTTTATCCAGCCGCGTCCAGCTCTTGCCCGCGTTCTTCGTCACGTATGCCGCCGGCTTGCCCTCTGGACTGACGCGTGGCCACACGGTGGCCGCATCCATCGGGAACACCCAGGCGATGTCCATATTACGTGGATGGACGACCATCGGAAACCCGACGTCGCCGACCTTCTTCGGCATATTCTTTCCAATCCGAACCCATTCGTTCGACGGCCGATCGATTCGATAGATGCCGCAATGGTTCTGTTGATAGAGCCGATCCGGGTTGCTTGGACAGAGCCGGATGCAATGGGGATCGTGGGCGGTCGGTATGCTTCGATAGAACCCCTCTACCACGTCCAGACCTTGAATGAGCGGTGTGAAGGTCTTCCCCCCATCGATGGATTCATGGACTCCGCCCCCGGACATGCCGAAGTAGAGGTGTGTGGGATCGCGCGGGTCTACGGTGATCGAATGAAGTTTCGGGCCATCCGGCGTGCCGTCCTGCACCGTACCCATCCACTCGCGGTACTGCGGATCGTCGTTGATAGACGAAAACGGCTTCCAGGTGACACCACCGTCATTGGATCGGAAGAGGCCTTGCGGGGAGGTTCCGGCGTACCAGGCGTCAGGCTCGTTCGCATGGCAGGGCGTCAGCCAGAAGACATGATCGACCGACCGGCCTTTCTGGTCTTCCGGTATTTTGGCAAAGGCCGGCGGGTTCGTCGCTTCCTTCCAGGTTCTGCCCTTATCGATTGACCGAAAGATGGTCGGTCCCAAATGCCCGGTGCTGGCTGCCATCAAGATCGTGCGCCGGTCCCGTGGGTCGGCGACGACATGATGGACGATGTTGCCGAGGAAGATCGGCGCCGAGACCTTCCATGTCCGCCTCGTCCGGTCGCTTTTGAGAGTAAAGGCACCCTTTCTAGTTCCGATCAAGAGCGTCACGGCTCCGCTCTTTGGGGCACTCGACGATTTCATCTTCAGCCTCCGTTTGACGGCTACTTCAACGTCTGGAGCGTCTCGCGCAGTTCTTTCAATTCGGTCACCAGGAGATCCAGGTGCTGGTCGCGCTGCGGTTGATCGTCCTTGAACTTCCAGAGCCGCCCGAAGATGGCGCCGAGCTCTTTCTTATGTGTCTTGGCCAGGTCGTAGGCCGGTGTTTTAGCCTGCGCGTCGGTCACGCCGCAGAAGGAATCCATGAGGGCGTGCAGTTGGTTGTGAAGGTCGTCGAACGCGGTATCGACGCCCTTGCCGCCCTTGGCTTTCGCCGCTGTGGCCTCCATCATGTTCGTCAGATTGATCATCGTTTCGACGCCGCTGGCACCCTTGGCCTGCGTCGCATAGTCGCCCGCCCGTGGGTAAAACAAATAGCTGCAGCCGCTGAGGCTGAGTAGCAGGACTGAGGCAGTGAGAAATCCTATTTCGCGTCGCATGGCAACCTCCCGGTTAATGAGTACGTCGAGCCGTCAAGTATTTTTTCCATGGCGTCCAATAATGTGTCCGCCATCCCTCGTCGATGAGGGCATAGGTGTGAGCCGGCACGTTCGCCTGAATCAACTCGATCTGTCCGCCTCGGCCGGCCTCGCTGAACAGGAGTGTGAGGATCGAATCCGTATCGCCTGGCTTCCAACTGTCGGCCCGCCAGGATTGGACGATCATCCGATGGGGGACGACGACGAGGGTCTTTCCCCGCAGCCCGCCGACGAAGATGGAGAAACGCGCGCCGACCTTGCGGCTGATCGCAGCCTTGCCCCCGATCGCGGCAGCGTGCTGTTTCGCGTCGAGATAGAGGTCGAATAGCTCGCGTGGCGACGCGGCGAACCGGACAGTTTGGTGGATGATCTTCATGGGTCGTTTCTCCCTCCCGAGCTCGGAGGTGGATCACATGGCTTTTCTCCGATGGATCATCACCGAATTGCCATCCGGATCTGATACGGCAGCCATGCGGCAGACCGGCGTCTCGAACGGTTCCAGAACGAATGTGCAGCCGCTCGATTTGAGGCGCGCGATCGCGCCGTCGAAATCGTCTACTTCCAGCCCGACCGATCCGCCTCCGGGAGAGGGTTTCCACTCGGGTGCGCCGTTGCCGATGGAGAGGGTGCCGGTTCCGATATCGTACTCCACGAATCCCTGATCTCCGGTTCCGAAGCAACGCGACTCCGTCAACCCCAGCACCCCTTCATAGAACGCTCGCGCCCGGCGCAGGTCTGTCACGGGATAACCCACAAATGCAATCTCGACCACTTTCATGAGACACCTTTCTCTTCCGCTACGATTTCCGAATGTACGTGATCTCCAGAAACTTCATCTCTTTGCCATGCCCGTGACTGCCGTACATCTCGAAGGTCTGGTTGTTGTTGTCGATGATCTTCCAGACCGCGCGGTGCGACATCTTGCCGCCGCCCGGCTCCGGGTGCGAGCCCTTCAAGGTGATGGTCTTGCCGTCGGCGCTGGCCGTGCCGTCCATGAAGAAAATCCCCGTTCCCATGCTATCGATCCAGGCGGTGACATACTTCTTGGTCAAGTTGTCGTATCCATCGATGCCGATGCCGGAGAAGGGCTGTCCCATCATCTGGCTGTGGTATTCCTGGTAGAGAAAGCGTCCGTCGAGCAATGTCTTCATCTCTGCCGTGCCGGCTGATTCCGTCGGAGGCTTCCCTGGCTCCATCCATTCCTTGGTGTTTGTCGTCCAACTGCCGGCCAGTCCCGCAAACTGTTTGTGCGGCTTGCCGGGCGTGCCCAGCTTCTTCCAGAGCTCCATCATGGCCTGCTGGTCCATCGGCTTTTCGTGTTTTTTCTCTTTGGCGAGGGCCGGCGAAAGGGTCAGCACAACGCTCAGTGTTGCAACTGCGAATTGGACGAAACGCATGGCGGCCTCCTTGGTTTATTGCTCAGCCAATTGTTTCAGATTGGCCAAGCCGGTTTCAAAGTCTTTTCCGACCATCTTATCCATGCCGATCACCAGATCCATGACTTTCATCATGAAGGGCTGCGGGCCATGCATGGCCCAGGTTAGGGTTGTGGCAGTACCCCCACCCTCCAAGGTGAATTCGGCTTGGTTGTGAGCTTCAAATGGTTTCAGAAAGTCGAGCTTGATTACGACTCGTGATGAAGGAACGGTGCTGACAATCTCCATGCGTCCCGTGCCGACATCGTTATTGCCGTCCCAGTCGAGCACGGCACCCGCTCCCTGGGGCGCGCCGCTGTAGACCTTCTTCATTGCGGGATCCATCTTTTCCCATGGCGACCAGGAAGCCCACTGATGCAGATCTTCGATGAGTCCGAAGACGTTCTCCGGCGGAGCCGCGATGGTTGACGACCGTTGAATCCGGAACGTATCGGGCTTGGTTGTCGCATAGGTGAGAAGACTGGCGACTAGCAGGGCTCCGATGATGCCGATCTTCTTGAACATGGTGAGGCCTCCTCTCTATGACGGATACTATACTGAATTGGCGATGACGAGCACCGTCTTGTTGAGGGCACGGATAGAGTTTGCGTGAGTCGAGTAGTCATTCCGGAAGCATCTCCAAATAGTAGCGCACGTGTCAGTCGAGGATCGTCAGCGCGGTCTCCGCAGTCTGTCTCACGACGTCGGCCGGTGTGCCGGCTTTGATCATCACGATCGTGCCCTGCATTATGGTGACCAGAACACGCGCCAGCGAGAGGGGGTCTTTGCCGCTCCCCAGTCCGCCTTCTTGTTTGGCGCGGGTCAGCAGCTTGAAGAACGCGGCTTCCAGCATCTGCAGCCGTTCCGACACTTTCAGGGCGATGTCTTTCTCATGTGGGGCCAGCTCTACCAGGGTGTTGGTCATCATGCAGCCTCGGCGTAACGGATCGGAGAGGCCGAATTCCAGCATGGCGACGATGAATTGGCGAATGAGAGGAAGTGCCGGGCCCGGTTGGCTCAGGATGGAGATTCTGCTGCCGACACCGCCGCCCATGCAATAGAGGTCCATGGCTTTCAGGAACAACTCGCGCTTGTCGCCGAAGGTGGCGTAAAGGCTGCCGCGATTGATGTCCATCGCAGTCAGCAGATCTTGCATCGAAGTGGCTTCGTAGCCCTTGTGCCAGAAGACCTGCATGGCCTTCTCAAGCGCTTCATCCGGATTGAAAGCTTTTGGGCGAGACATACAGGC
>VFKF01000555.1 GCA_009885705.1 Nitrospira sp.
GACATCTTCAATATCAGCCGGCTCCACCATGACATCTGCCGGCCCTCCGATTTTGAAGGAGGTGTACTCTCGCAACGGGGCCTGGAAGGACACAGATCCCCGAACACCTGCCACCGAGGCCCGCACATCTGCCTGCGTAAATTTCGCAGGGACGCTCGCTCTTGTCGTGACATGCTGGCTGCCTCGCTTCATGACATCATGCTGTGGGGGTCAACCGGGCCAAGAGGCCAAGCCCCGTCTTCCAAATATCCCCCGCCCCGAGCGTAATGACGAGATCTCCGGATTTCAGATGGGGCAATACCTGATCGACCAACGTCTCTTTCTGTTCCACAAAGGTCACAGAGGGATGGCCGGCGGCACGCACGATCTCCGCCAGCTTCGCTCCGGACACCCCAGGAATCGGCTGCTCGCCTGCCGCATAAATGTCCGTCAAAAACAGCACGTCCGATTGCTCGAATGCTTTGGAAAAATCCTCCAGCAAATCTCGCGTCCTGGTATAGCGATGCGGCTGGAACAGCACCACCAACCGCCGGTCTCCCCAGCCTTGCTTCGCCGCGGCCAGGGTCGCCTTGATTTCGGTCGGATGATGCCCGTAGTCGTCCACAACCATGATCCCATTGGCTTCCCCTCGCAGATGGAATCGACGCTCCACCCCGGTATAGGCCGCCAGCGCTTTTCGGATAAGGTCCACCGGCACATCCAACTCGATCCCGATCGCAATCGCCACGAGTGCGTTGGAGACATTGTGCCGGCCTGGCACGGCCAGGCGGAACGGGCCCAGATTCCGTCCACGGAACTGCGCCCGAAACTCGGCGCCCCATTGGTTCAAGCTGATCTCCGTCGCAAAAAAATCCGGAGTCACCCCACCCGGTTCACTCAGCCCATAGGTCTGGTAACGCTTCACGATCTTCGGAAAGAGCGCCCTGAGCCGATCATCGTCGGCACACAACACAGCCAATCCATAGAACGGAACTTTATTGATGAACTCGAGGAAACTTTCGTTGATCTTTTCCATGCTGCCGTAGTGATCGAGGTGCTCCCTGTCGAGATTCGTGACGGCCGCGATCGTCGGAGACAAACGCAGGAACGACCCGTCGCTCTCGTCCGCTTCCGCCACGAGGAGATCGCCGCGCCCCAGCCGCGCATGACTCCCCAGCGCATTCACTTTCCCCCCGATGACCATCGTGGGATCCAATCCCCCTTGCGCCAGCACATTGGCCACCATGGAGGTCGTCGTGGTTTTCCCGTGGGCGCCGGCAATGGCAACCCCGAACTTCAGCCGCATCAGCTCCGCCAGCATCTCGGCCCGAGGAATCACGGGGATCTGCTTGGCCTTGGCCGCCACGACCTCGGGGTTCTGTGCCGATACGGCGGAGGAGATCACGACAACCTGTGCCTCTCCGACGTTCGATTCTTGATGGCCGACAAAAATGCGTCCACCGAGTTCTTCCAATCTGCGCGTCGTATCGGAGGCCTGCAGATCCGAACCCGTGACTTTGTACCCCAACGTCAGCAGCACCTCGGCAATGCCGCTCATCCCCGAGCCCCCGATTCCGACTAAATGAATCTGTTGTGTTTTACGAAACATTGGCGCGCGCCTTACTCCACCAACCGGTGGATACGGAGATTGTTCCTGCCGACGTTGCCCTGCACCATTAGACTCCTGCCGCTCCACCAGACCGGTTGACATCATGATGGCCCTCCATGAGTGCATAACATTCGCGGACGATGACCTCGGCCGCGTCGATTTTCCTCATCGCCATACTTGCCGCTACCATGCCCCGTATTCGTTCAGGATCTCCAAGAATCGCCACCACCGTGCGAGCAAGCAACGCGCCTGTGAGCGCAGCTTGCGGGAGGACCACCGCGGCCCCGGCTGCTTCCATCACCTTGGCATTCCGCATCTGGTGGTCGTATATGGCGGTCGGCAGCGGGATGAGAATGGCCGGCTTACCGCATGTCATGAGCTCCGCCACCGTCATGGCGCCAGCTCGCGCAACAACGAGATCCGCCTGGCGCAATGCCGCAGGCATGTCGTAGAGAAATGGCGTCACCTCCGCGACGATGCCGGCACAGCGATAGGCCTCAGCCACTCGTGCATGGTCGGACTCGCCGGTCTGATGGGTTACCGTGAGAGTCGGCAGGTGTTTCGTGAGTTCGGGCAATCCTTCTATCACCGCCGTGTTCATCGCCTTTGCCCCCTGACTCCCGCCGAAAATCAGCACATGAAAGGGTCCCGATCGCTCCTGTCTCTGCTGCACTCCATCCAAAAAAGCCAGACGAATCGGAGTCCCCACCACACGCACCTTCGAACGAGCAAACGAGTCGGCCGCCGATTCGAACGCGAGAAAGAC
>VFKF01000388.1 GCA_009885705.1 Nitrospira sp.
ACACCCCGGATGTAATTTTCGCGTTCAGTTTTTCTTCTAGATAATCCTCCAGCCGCTGCCACAGCCCACTAGCGATTTTCACTCGCTTGCACTTCGCGCAGAGGCAGAGAGTCCCTCGAAGGGTTTTCAGTTCGTGCACCGTCCGGCCCAACTCCTTCGTCTTGGCATCGAGTTCGCGCTCGCGCTCTTCCCGATTATCGTATTCCTCCTTCAAGGTCATCGCCATCGAAACACGCGCCACCAGCTCTGCTGGAATGACCGGTTTTCTGATGTAATCCGTTGCACCGGCTGTATAGGCAGCCGTCAGATCGGACCCGTCTGTTTTTGCCGTCACCACGATGACAGGCAAATGTTCGAATCGTTCTTCCGACCTGATGCGACGGCAGGCCTCCAGCCCATCCATATCGGGCATCAAAAGATCCATCAGCACGACGTCGACTCGATCGGAGGAACGGCCATCGGCGCCGATGCCCAAACGCTGCAACGCCTCGGCGGCCGACGCCGCAAACAACAACGACCGATACCCGGCTGCCTGTAGCGTGGCCGCTAGCATGTCTCGCTGCTCCTCAAAATCATCGACGATCAGGATACTCATCTCGGCCTCTCCTTGTGATTCAGTATTACGAGTGGAATATGCCGTCACCCGCTTCCGAACAAGCCTCTTCAGCCTCCCGGAGCGCCGCAACCAACCGCTGCACTTCCACGGTCACTCGCTCGAAGTCACGATCGAGGGCAGCAACCTCAAGGGCGCTGCCGATCAATCCTATTGTTTCTAATCCATACGAACCTGCAAGCCCTTTGATGCGATGGCCGATCGTTCGAATCGTATCGGCATTCTTCGCGGCAATCGCGGAGTGCAAGATCGTCACATCCTGCTGCCGATTACGCAGAAACTTGGGCCGTAGGGCCTGCAGGCTCTGCTCAAGCGTACCCTCTTTGACGGCGCGCTGGCCCTCACTCGGACCGGATACGGTCTCTTTCCTCGGCGCAACCATGTATCGCTGGATCACGCCGAGAATCGTGGCAACCTTGACCGGTTTCGTCACAAAGTCGGTACAACCGGCTAACAGGCTATTCCGTTGCGCCTCCCCGTCGGCATTCGCGGTCAACGCCACGATCGGAACCCGTGGCCAGCCCTGCGTCTCCTCCCAAGCCCGAATGGCTCGCGTCGCCGCATACCCATCCATGCCGGGCATCTGGAGATCCATGAACACGAGATCGTACCCACCCGCCTGATATCGTTCGACCACGCTGGATCCGCTGGCGGCGCGATCCATCCGGTGAGGAGTTCCGCGAAAGTACAATGCCATTAAATCTTGAGACTCCGCGCAATCCTCGGCGAGGAGGATCTTCAAGCCTCTCTCGCCAGGAGCCTGACCGCCTGCTGTCGCCATCTGGACTGGCAAGGTCTCTCGCTCGGACAGGACTCGCTGCGGATGATCCTCCGACACCGCCTCAAACTGAACGATCACCGTAAAGGTGCTGCCCTGCCCAGGCTGGCTCTCGACCAGAATACGTCCCCCCATCAGGCCAACGAGTTGCTGACAGATGGCCAGCCCCAAACCGACTCCACCATAGGACCGGCTTGCGCGGGAATCGACTTGCAAAAACCGATCGAAGATCTTGTCCTGCTGCTCGTGAGGAATCCCGATTCCTGTATCGGCCACCACAAATCGCACGGTCCCTACGTCAGGCGAATCAGGCATGGGTCCGACCCGGACTTCCACGCCGCCCTCTACCGTGAATTTGACGGCATTCCCGATGAGATTGAGCAGGACTTGCTGGAGACGCAGGGCATCTCCCAGAACGAGTGACGGAAGGCCTGGGTCGGCGGACAACGAAAGAGACAGCCCCTTCGCCTGGGCTTTCTGGGTCAAGAGCCCGACGGTATCCTCGACCAGTTCGCGAAGCGCAAACGGCTCTTGCACCAACTCCAACGTGCCGGAATCGACTTTGGCCGCCTGCAGGAGATCTTCAATCATGCGGAGCAAACCGGAACCGGCTTTCTCGCACCGCTTCAAGAGATCGGCCTGATCGGACGAAAGCGGAGTCCGGAGCAGAAAATCCGTCAGGCCGATGATCGCGTTCAACGGCGTCCGCATCTCATGACTCATGTTCGCGAGAAAGTCACTCTTGGCCTGGCTGGCTTCTTCGGCCGCCAAGCGCGCGGTCACAAGCGCGACTTCGATCTCCTTGCGTTGGGTAATATCCTCCGAGATGCCCAATAAATATTGGGGCGTACCGAGGGAGTCGCAGATCGGGATTTTCTTCGTGTGGAGCAGGCACAGGCCCTTGGTCTTGCTCTGAATGGTCTCTTCCGGAATATTGACCAGCCTACCGCCTGACAACGCTTCACGATCTTTCGCTGTAAGAAAATCGGCCTCTTCTTTGGAGAAGAAATCGTAGTCGTTCTTGCCCAGGAGATCCGATCGGGAATAGCCCAGCAATTCTTCGCCGGCCTTATTCAATCGCACAAAACGAAGATCCTTGGCATCCTTGACGAACACCATATTCGGCAAATGTTCGAACATGGATTCGATAAACGACGTGGTCTGCCGAAGCGCATCCTCCCCTCGTTTTCTCTCGCCAATGTCGCGGATGAACGACGAGAAGAACATCTGCTGGCCGAGTCGCAGAGGGGTCACGGTGAGTTCAACTGGAAACTCTTCGCCATTTTTTCTGAGGGCCGTAATTTCAATGCGCCGTCTGAGAATCGATTCCTGTCCCGTCTTGAGATATCGCTGCATCCCTGCGGCATGGGCTGCGCGGTATTGAGGAGGGATAATCAGTTCCGCCAGAGTCACCCCCACGGCTTCTGCCCGCGTAAACCCAAACGTGATTTCCGCTTGCGGGTTCCACTCGACGACCAGGCCACGTTCGTCCATTGTGACCACGGCATCCAAAGCACCCTCTACGATCGCGTGAATCCGCGACTCCGCTTCAAGCCGGGCGCGCAACGATCGGCTATCGAGATACAGCAGACCCGCCATCAACCAGAGTGTTCCCACACCGACCGCCCGATTAAAGACACCCGCAGTCGGGTCTCCCGCCTTCGCCAATAAGACCGCGCCACTCAAGACCAAGACCGACCAGAGCGCCGTGGAGAGCAGCAGCACCCTTGAGGGATAGAACCGCGACACCACGAATGCCAGAAAGAAATAGAAGACCCAGGGAGCAAAACCGAGCGGGACGTAGAGATCGAGGAGAAAGGTGCCGACGGTGGTGACCCAGACAAATGCCGGAACCACAGGCTTCAGCCTGACAAACCACGGATGAGTCATCAGTTCAAGGTTCGCCATGTTTCACATCACCGGTAACGAGGGACGCCCTTCGGATAGATCACCAGGCTCACAAGCCATGTCACGGCCTTCCCTCGCAAAGGGCAGCCAAGAGAACGGCAAAAGAGCCAAACGCGATATCCTCAGGAAAAATATAACGTCAAAAAGTGGGTAGACCTACGTAATTCAAGAAATGCACAGACCGGGGGAACCCGCCCTGCCGCCATGGATCGGGCGGCAGGGCCTCGCGGAAATACCGAGATGCAGAGGGGGCTATTCGAGCGGAATGCGATTCTTGTTCTGAGCCAGCCACTGGTCGAACGTCTGCAAGGCAGGGTTCAACGCGCGCGACTGGTCGAGATTGCGTGCTCCGCAGAAGACCGATTCGAAATCTCGCTTGAATTGGAACATGTTGCCGAGATCGTCGGCCCCCGGAAAGCCAAAGCTGCGATAGACCTCGGGCGTCACGGCGTTGTACCGCACGGGGTGGCCCAAGGCCTTGGCCAGTGCTGCGGCCATCTGTGTACCGGTCAGGTGCTCACCTGCGATGCCGACCGTCTTGCCGATATATTCACGCCCTCCCTTGAAGATACCGAGCGCGCACTTCCCGATATCTTCTGCCGCGATACCGGGGAGCTTCTTGTCGTCCATCGGCAGCGTGAAGGCCAGCGTCCCATCCGGCCCCTTCTTCGGGCCCATGCCGAAGTGAATCAGATTATCCCAGTAGAACGACGTGAGCAGAAAGGTCGTGGGCAGGCCGAGCTTCGTAAACTCTGCATCGGCCTCGCCCTTGCTGTCGAAGTGCGGCACTTTATATTTTTCCATCAAGGTCGGCATACGATGGTCGCTGAGCGGTACCCACTTGCGCGTGTCTTCCAGCGTCGACCAGATCACATGCTGCAGACCGGCGCCCTTCGCCGCCTGGACCTGACTTTTGGCCTGGACCAATTCTTTCTCCGGGGAGAAATGTTCCCAAAAGTTCGTCAGACAAAAGGCCCCGTAAGCCCCAGCGAAGGCCTTCTTCAGACTCTCCGAATTATCCAGATCTGCCGCCACGACTTCGGCCCCCAGCGCCGCCAACCCCTTCGCCTTGTCGGACTGCACATCCCGCGTGATCGCACGTACAGCGAAGTCGCCATCCTTATCGTTCAATATAGCGCGAACCAATCCTCCACCCTGCGCCCCGGTTGCCCCCACCACTGCAATAATTTTCTTCTCCGCCATGATGTGCTCCCTTCAGCAAATGAACGATCACGAGGGTCATAATTTAGCATGTCGAACGCCTCTGAAGTCAGGATGGCTGAGGCTGAAGAAAACCAGTTCGACCAAGCGCGCTTCGATAGACGGGTGGCTACGAAAAGAAACAAACACTCTGAAGGATGCTCAAAAGGTTCGTCCAGCAAGGCCGCAGGGGAATCGAAACCGGAGGCGTACCCTGGGGGTACGTTGAGGATTTCGATGACACGAGAACGAAGCTGGCGGACCTTTTCAGCATCCAGTCACGAAACGACGCACTTGTAGCGTGCCACAAAATCTGTACAATGCCCCCATGCGCCCATCAACCTCGCTCGCCACATGGCTCATTGCCGCCGTTGCCTTCACCACATCAGGCTGTGAGACGACAGACAAATTTCTCACAGCGGCTGAGCACGTCGCGAAGGGTAAGACCGGCCAGACCATCATCGATCTTGCCGAGGGGAAAGACCCGGCCCAGATCGCGAAGCAACGCCTCGACCAGTACGCGCGCGACCCTGAAGCGCTGCTCAAAGATCTGCGCGCCGCACAGAAGGACTTCGAGGTCATCCTCACCGCCCTCGGGGTGAATGTCGGAAAGACCTGGGGGAAAGAGGAGGTCAAGCTCCCCGAACAGAAGAAATATGTGAAGTACACCCAGAACTACAAAAGCCGGGCGATCGTCGACTTTGACGCGGGCGAGATCCTGGTCGAGACGCTGGACGAGCAAGATCCCCAACGCAGTCTCAAGAATGCCCTGGTCACGACGATTCTGACGCCGGAGGATCCCCGCGCAGTCGATTTATTTTCCGACAAAGAAATCGTCCTCACCGGCAATAAGATGCCCTACTTGTACGGCCTCGTTCTCGATCAGCAGCGTAAACCGGTGCGCACGCCGGCAGAGGCCGAGCCCTTTGCCGCCTACCTTCTCGAGAAAAAATCTGCGACGCGGGTGATCGACCAGGAGGGAACCAAGAAGACGGCGCACTACGTCAAAATTCCGATGGTCTCCAATCTCGCTGTGAAGCAAGCGGACAAGTACCGAGCGTTGGTGCACCAGTTTGCCGAACAATATCGCATCAGCCCAAGCCTGGTCTTCGCCGTCATCCGCACCGAGAGCAACTTCAACCCCTATGCCGTCAGCTCAGCCCCGGCCTACGGACTCATGCAACTGGTCCCCACCAGCGGCGGACGGGAAGCCTACCGGAAGGCGAAGGGCAAAGACATCTCGCCTTCGAAGGAATACCTATTCGATC
This sequence comes from Nitrospira sp., assembly GCA_009885705.1. Taxonomy (GTDB): domain Bacteria; phylum Nitrospirota; class Nitrospiria; order Nitrospirales; family Nitrospiraceae; genus Palsa-1315. The sequence goes on from VFKF01000388.1 coordinate 5,768, forward strand.
CCGCCAACAACGTCGAGTTAGGCAGTGCCTACCTGAATGTCTTGATGTTCAATCAACTGGAGAGCGTGACACACAATGTGTCACGGGAATACTGTGTGATTGCCGCCTACAATACCGGACCGAGCAATGTATTTCGCACGTTTTCGCGCAACCGGGCTGAAGCCGTCAACCAGATCAACAGTCTCCAGCCTGCCGGCGTCTATGACCAGTTGCGCCAAAAGCTGCCCTACGAAGAGACCCGCCACTACTTGGAAAAGGTGACCGGTTACCGCAAGGCCTTCATCAGCTCGTCGGGAGCCCCCGTCCAGTAAGCATCACCCCGGATACGCTCTGCTCACGGGCGCACAGGGATACAGATCAGTACCACAGGGCCCACTGCCCAAACTCGCTCGACCCCAGAAATTCTTTGAGCTCCTGAGGCGCCGACTCTGGAAGCAGCGACGCCAGCAACCCATGCCCGCCCAATGCGGCAAGTTCCCGCCACAGTTCGTCCGGCAGCGGTCCGTCGATGGACGACTGCATGATGCCGGTCAGGACATAGAGCAGAATCGACAGATTGTGGGCGGTAGTAAGGTCATAGGGATAGGAATAGGCCTTGGAAAACTGAAGATTTCTGAGTATGTCGACCACGACGAGTTCATCCCGTACACGGTCATGATGGAGATCGAGGGACATGCCCTTCGGCAGACGGGTGAAACCTTGACGGTCCCAGGAAAAAATTCTGGCGAGGTAGGTTCGCAAGGTTTCACGATATTCATCCGGCAAGATCCCCGGTGGCTCCTCCAGCCACGCACCCACGTCGATCGGTTCATTCACG
>VFKF01000130.1 GCA_009885705.1 Nitrospira sp.
CATAGCCGGCATGTCGTGAACTCGCTCCGCACCAAGGGCGCTGTGTTTGTGGAGGAGTTGGGAGAAGTGCCGGAAGGTTCGGTCGTGATCTTCAGTGCCCATGGGGTCGCCAAGTCGGTCTGGGAGGAAGCGAATCGACGCCGACTGCATGTGATCGATGCCACTTGTCCATTGGTCATCAAAGTGCATAACGAGGTCAACCGTGACTATACGCAGGGGTACGATCTCATTCTGATCGGCCATGCCGGCCATCCCGAAGTGATCGGGACGCTCGGGCAGATTCCGGACAAGTTCCATCTGGTCTCGTCGGTAGAAGATGTCAAAAAACTGCAGGTCGATCAAACGCACGATCTTTCGTACGTCACGCAAACCACGTTGAGCGTCGATGAATGCCGGGATATCGTCGGGGCGCTCCATGAGCGGTTCCCGCATATCAAGGGACCTCACCAAGAAGATATCTGTTATGCGACACAGAATCGGCAGAATGCGGTGAAGGAGCTGTCCTCGCTGGTGGACGTCATCCTGGTCATCGGTTCTCCCAACAGTTCGAACTCCAACCGGTTGCGAGAGCTGGGGGAGCGGTGCGGAATTGCGTCCTACCTGATCGATGCCGCTTCCGACATCAACCCTGAGTGGCTCGCCAATGTGAAAGCGATCGGGATTACGGCCGGCGCCTCGGCTCCGGAAGTTCTGGTTGAGGAGGTCGTGACCTACCTCAAGACCTTTGGGCCTGCCGAGGTGGAAGACCTGACGGTGATCGAAGAGGACGTAGAGTTTCTCCTCCCTAAAGAGCTGATTACCATCGAGTCTTCCAACCGATCGGTCGAGGCGTAGTAATCGTTCTGCAGTCTTATTGTCCCACTCCCTAAGTATTGTAGGTCTCTCCATCCAGTCCTACCACAGGCGGTGTTTCTCTTTGATTTTTTCCGTTGGCCTGTGCTACAAAGCCAGGCATTCTTTCCCTGTGAGTTGTCTCGATTCACGCTACCGAAGGAGTCGCCGATGTATTTGAAATCCCTTGAAATGGCGGGGTTTAAGTCGTTCGCGGAGGCCCGGATCGAATTTCCCGATGGCGTCACGGCCATTGTGGGGCCCAACGGAAGCGGAAAGAGTAATGTCGTCGATGCGATTCTCTGGGTACTCGGGGAACAGAGCACGAAGGCTCTGCGCAGCGAGAAGATGGAAGATGTGATTTTTAACGGGACCGAGATGCGCAAGCCTCTTGGCCTGGCCGAAGTATCGCTCGTCATCAGTGGCCTGGATCGGATCAATGTGGATCCCTTGTCCGGGCTTTCCAGCCAGCTATCTGAATATCAGGAACTCATGATCACGCGCCGCCTGTACCGCAATGGCGACAGTGAATACCTCATCAATAAAACCGTCTGCCGATTGAAGGATGTCCGGAGCATTCTGCTCGATACCAGGGCCGGGACCAAAGGTCACACGGTGATCGCCCAGGGGCAGATCGATCAGATTCTCAACGCCTCACCGCAAGACCGGCGCGAGCTGATCGAGGAAACCGCCGGGATCGTTCGGTATAAAAAACAGAAGGCCGAAGCGTTACGCAAGTTGGATGCGACACAGCAGAATCTCTTGCGCGTGCGGGACATTATTGCCGAAGTGAAGAAGCAGTTGAATTCGCTCGAGCGTCAAGCCAGGCAGGCACGGTCTTATCAGACGTTGCATCAGGAGGCCAAATCGCTGGAGATTCAATTGCTCACGAATGAGTATCGCGTGCTTCGAACGGCGATCGAGGACGTCGAGGCGGAGCTGCAACGGCTGGGGGATCGCGAGTCCGAACAGGCTGCCGGGTTGGCACGTTTGAGCACAGAGCTTGAGCAGATCAAATTCGCGATGGCCACGGCGAGCGAGGCGATCGGGCAGCGGCGCGAGGAACTGTCGAAAGTTGAGCAGCAACAGGCGCAGGCCTTGACGGCCGCAGAAGTCGAGCGTAACCGCGGTGAACTCTATGTGCAGCAGCAGAGCCAGGGTGGGCAGGAGCTCGAGCGCCTCACCCAGGAGCAAGCGCAGGGGACGGCGGAAATTGCGGCGTTGGAGGGTATGCTGGTCGCGCTCGAACGTGAATGTACGGAGCGTGAGCAGGCGTTCGCGGCTCTTGAGCAGGAGATGAAAGAGCTGGTCCATCAGCGCACTGCGGCCTTGGCAGAGGAAGAGCGAGGGCGCCGGGACGTCCTGAACCTGGCGGTATTGGTCGCCAATACCGAGCAGACACTGGTTCAATTGGCTGCCCGCATTCAAGAGGCGACGGACCGTGAGGTCCGTCTGGCCCGCGAACGGGAAGACTTTCAGCTGCAACATGTGACGACAACGGACAAGCGTGAGGCGCTCAAGCAGGCCTGCCAGGAGGCGGAGCAGTTGGTGGCCGATCTGCGCCGGCAGAAGCAGGGCGTCGAAGAGGAAAGCGAGCGTGTCGCAGCCGAATTGGTCGAGGTCGATCAGTTGGTCCTTCGCCAGTCGGAAGAATTGGCGGCGGTGGATTCTCATCTCCGGGCGTTGGAAGGTGTGTTGCAGGAGGATATGGGTTATGGGCGGCGCGGCGATGAAGAATCGACGGCGCTCAAAGCCTGCAGCGGAGTTCGCGATGCCATTGCCGAGTGGCTGGCTGTGCCTGCCGGATGGGATCGGGCGGTGGAAGCGATTTTAGGCGAGCGGGTCAGGGGCTGGTTCGTCGATAGTCCCGCCGCCGCATGCGACGCGATCGAATTTCTCAAGGGGAAAGATCTCGGGCGGGGCACATTCATTCCTCAGCATCCTCGATGGACAGCTCGGGATGCAGCAGCTCAAGAATGGTGGGCTGCAGTGCAGGGTCAGCCTGGTGTGGTGGGCCGTGCCGTCGATTTGATTCCTGTCCAGGGCGAACGGGAAGCGGCGCGCAACTATCTCTTCGACCGGATCGTATTTATCGAAACTCTCCAGGATGCGACGGCCTTGTGGTCTGAGTTATCCATCGGAGCTCCCGATGGACCGGTTCTCGTGACCCGTGCCGGGGAAATTTTGGATGCGGCCGGGACGATCACCGGTGGACAGGTCAGTGCGACGGGCGGTGTGCTGCAACGGCGGCGAGAGGTCTTGCAGCTGGATGCGCAGCGGCTGTCGCTGGCGGGCTCTGTCGACGAGGGCAAGCAGCGGCGGGAGCGGTTGCTGGCGCAGGGGCAGGAGTTGCGCGAGCAGGGACGGCAACTCGTCGAGTCGCTCCGCGACGCAGAAATGCGCGGGCTCTCATTGCAAAAAGATGAAGCAGGGCTTCAGCACGTGCTGGGCAATCTCTCCCAGCGAATCGACACGTTAATGAGCGATGCACAGCGAGGTTCGGCGGAGGTGGAGCGGCTCATGCATGACACGCGTTCCACCGAGGCACAACTCGCGCAGTGGATGGCAGAGCAGGCGGGACAGGAAGGCGAACTCAGCCGCGTGCGTGAGCGGGTGGGACAGATCGATCAGGACAAGCAGGGGCTTCAGGAGCGATTCACCGAGGCGCAGTTGGTCGCGCAGGATCTCAGGACGACTCGCGAACACCATCGGCGCGACCTCCTCCGGATCGAGCAGGAGCAACAGGACGCGATCGCACGGATCGAGATCGTGACGCGCCAAGTCGAAGGGCTGACGGTTTCGATCGAGCAGAGCCGGGCTGAACGGGAACATCAAGAAACGCGTTGTCGCGAGTTCGGCGAATCGGCCGCCCAGGTGAAGGCCCAGTTGGTCGAATTGCAAGAATCTCAGGCGCAGGATATGGCGGCGGCCCAGCAGCTCGATGCCGGGTTAGAGGAGGTGCGCCGTGCGGTGTCGTCTCTTCGTGAGTCCCGCTTGGCGGTGGAGGTCAAGAAAGCCGAAGTCCGGATGCAATTGGGGACGGTCGAATCCACCCTCTCCGGTACCTACCAGGTCGATCTCGCGACGCTGCTCGATGCGCCGGTTGGGGAGATGACGGCCGAACAGCTGTCGCTTGGCGAGGCGCCGATTCCGGAAGATCGTTCAGCCGTGAATGAGATGGCGATGAGGGAGCAACTGCAGAAACTTCGCGAGAAACTCGATCGCCTGGGGCCGATTAATTTGGCCGCGATTCAGGAGCATCAAGAATTGGATCAGCGGTATCAATTTCTCACGACGCAGGAACAAGATCTCTCCACCTCTATCGGCTCGCTCAAGGAAATCATCCAGCGGATCAACCTCACCACGAAGGACATGTTTGCCAGCACCTTTGCCGAGCTCCAGCAGAAATTCAGCGAAGTGTTCGTGAAGTTCTTTCCTGGGGGCCGGGCCGAGCTGCAATTGGTCGAGGTCCGGGCAGATGAGACGACAGAGAACCGTGGGCAACAGGATCCTGGCGTCGACATCGTGGTGCAACCGCCGGGAAAACGCCTGAAGAGTATGACCATGCTCTCGGGTGGTGAGAAGACCTTGACGGCGATGGCCCTGCTCTTCGCGAGTTTTCTGATCAGGCCGACGCCGTTCTGTATCCTCGACGAAATCGATGCGCCGCTGGACGAAGAAAACATCGGGCGCTTTACCAGTGTCTTGCGGGAACTCTCCGCGAGTGCACAGTTCATGGTCATCACGCACAACAAGCGGACGATGGCCATTGCAGACTCCTTGTTTGGAGTCACGATGGAAGAACCGGGCATTTCAAAAATCGTGTCGGTGAGACTGGGGAACTTGCAACCGGTCTAAGCAGAACGAAGTAGCTAAAACATGCGTACTTCAGAGGACTTCCGCCTCTCTGTTTCTTGACTCGGGGTAGGGTGTCTGTTATATACCCACAACGGGTAGTACTACGGGCATACGGCTCGTAGTTCAAGCTCATACGGGGGCGACACGAGCCATTCGTATCGTTCCATCCACCCGCAGCATTCCACAGAACAATATATAATGAATCTGATTCGAGCGTTTCTGGATCGTCTATCGGATAGTCTCTTCGTCTCCGTGCCGGAGAAGTTGGGGTTGGCGACCGAGTTGTCTAAGGCCCCACCGTTGCGTCTGGTGTCTGACAAGCCCCTGCCTTCCACACCAATTGATCCTGCGATGCGGCGCCCACCCAGCCATTCCGTGAGTCCCGTGGATGCGCTCGACGACGCGGTTCGGCGTAGTCAAGCCTGGTTCTTGTCCAAACAAGATACGTCAGAGGGATACTGGGTTGCGGAGCTTGAAGCCGATACGACCTTGACCTCTGAGTACATCATGTTGCGGAGGTTCCTCGATCGGGTCGATCCGGAACGCGAACGCAAGGCGGTGCGCTACCTCCGTGCTATGCAATTGCCCGATGGCGGCTGGCCGATTTTCTACGGTGGTCCTTCGGAGATCAGCGCCTCGGTCAAAGCCTATTTTGCCTTGAAGTTGAGCGGTATTTCAGCCGACGAGCCCTACATGCTCCGTGCCCGCGACTGTATTCATGCCAAGGGTGGCGTGGTCTGTGCGAATGTCTTCACGAAAATCACCCTGGCCTTGTTCGAGCAGTACGATTGGGAAGGCCTTCCAAGTATGCCGCCGGAGATCATGCTTCTGCCGAAGCGGTTCTACTTCAGCATCTACGCGATTTCCTATTGGTCGCGTGCCGTCCTGATTCCCCTGTTGGTGGTGTTTGCGAATCAGCCCGTCTGCCGTATTCCCAAAGAGCAGGGGATCGACGAACTCTATGTCTTCCCCAGGGCCGAGATTCGCTATCGCGACGTGCCACCGTTCAATAAGGATCAACGGTGGTTTACCCCGCATAATTTCTTCGTCCAATTGGACGGGGTGCTCAAACTCTACGACCGGATGCCGCTGAGTTGGTTGCGCGAGAAGGCCTTGCATCGGGCGGCCACCTGGATGTTGGACCATATCAAGGGTAGTGGCGGGTTAGGGGCCATCTATCCGGCTATGGCGAACTCGATCGTGGCGCTTCGCTGCCTCGGGTATCAGGTCGACGATCCCTTGGTCCGGAAGGCATTCCAGGAAATTGAATCGCTGGAAGTCTATAGCATCGTGTCGATCGGCGATCAGCGCGTCGAGGCCCTCCATCTTCAGCCCTGCCACTCTCCCATCTGGGACACGGCATTACTGATGAATGCCTTTATTGAAACCGGGATGCCGCAAGACCATCCCTCGCTCCAGAAAGCGGCGGCATACTTGGCTTCCCGCCAGACGAAAACGGTTGGAGATTGGAAGTTCTCGGCCCCCAACGCAGAACCGGGGGGCTGGTATTTCCAGTTTGAGAACGAGCTTTATCCCGATGTGGATGACTCGGCCGTCGTATTGATGGCGTTGTCGAAAGTTCGAATGGCTCAGACGTCTGAACTGCAAGAATCGATTCAACGGGGAACGAACTGGGTGCTCGCCATGCAAGGATCCGATGGCGGCTGGGGCGCGTACGACAAGGACAATAATCGCATCGTGTTCAACTATATCCCTTTTGCCGATCACCATGCCTTGCTCGATCCGAGTACGTCCGACCTGACCGGTCGTTGCCTCGAGATGCTTGCGGCGCTGGGCTACGATCAGACACACCCAGCTGTGGGGCCGGCTCTCCGGTTTCTGAAGCGAGAGCAGGAAGCCGATGGCAGTTGGTATGGCCGGTGGGGCGTCAATTACATCTATGGTACCTGGTCCGTTCTGGCAGGGCTGCGGGCGATCGGGGTGGATCTTTCGGAGCCCTATATTCAGCGAGCAGTGACTTGGCTTGAGTCGAAACAGAATCCCGATGGCGGCTGGGGCGAGTCCTGTCATTCGTACGGCGACGATCCTGCGTGGAGCGGGAAGGGAGACAGCACTCCGTCTCAAACGGCCTGGGCCATCATGGGCCTGATGTCGGCCGGGATGACCGATGCCTTTAGCGTCGCTCGCGGCATCCAGTATCTGCTCCGCCATCAACTGAAGGATGGCTCGTGGGAAGAGGTTCGCCATACAGGCACCGGGTTCCCTCGGGTGTTTTATCTTCGCTACCACTGGTATTGCCAATATTTCCCGCTGTGGGCCTTGGCCATGTACCGGAACTTACGGACGCGCGGACACATGCGGGCCGATGAAGTGCGCGAGCAGGTCTTGGCATCCGGGTGCCATCGAGCCGGCCGTTGATCGCTCCGCGGGCCTCCGCCCTGTCGCGGGGCCGCCTCGCTGAGGATCGTTGATGCATCCCATCGCCATCTTTGTTGCGACTCGCTGGGAGCTCCAGGCCGTTCAGCGTGCAATCGTCACGGATCGTGTGACGACCGTTGCCGGAGTCCGCTGCCGGATTGGGCATCATGGGCAGCGCGCCTATTGGCTCATTCAAACCGGCGTCGGACCTGCTGCGGCCCGCGCGGTTGCTGAAAAGGTGTTGCAGGCGCAACCGATGTCGTTGGTCATTTCTACGGGTTTTGCCTGCGCGCTGATACCGGCACAAGTAGGAGACCTTATCGTGGGAACCGCCGTGTCGTCCGTGCCGAGTGACGGAGCGAGGGCGATGGGGCATGACTCGATGTTGTGTGACAAGGCTGCATGCTCAGGTCTTCTCGCCGTGGCACAGGATGCGGGGATGGTCGTGCGAGTAGGAGCCATCGTGTCCGGGCCGGCTGTGGTGTGGCAGTCGGAGGAGAAGCGCCGGCTGCGTCGTTTGACTGACGCGACGGGGCTCGATATGGAAAGTGCCGCGCTGGCATCGGTGGCCCGCAAACGGGGTGTGCCGATGGCCATCGTGCGGACGGTTTCCGATCTCGTGGATGAAGATCTCCCTCTTGACTTCAACCTCTTTCTCAGGCCCACTGGCTGGATGAAAGGTCTGTGGGCGCTCATCCGCCACCCCACTGGTTTCGTCGGGCTGAATCGGCTGCGAACACAGAGCCGAGTGGCAGCGGATCGATTGACCGAATGGTTTCAACGCTATGCAAAGTCCGACATCGAATCTCCTCGCTTGTCTAGGTAACGGATGACGAATGTGATTGAACAGCTGGGTGCGCGGGCCATCCTCCGTATCCAGGAGATGGGTCGCATGTTGTTGTTTGTGCTGTCGGCCTGTGCCTGGTTGGTGCGACCTCCCTTTCGATTCCATCAAATCATGAAACAGCTCCACTTCATCGGGTATAAATCCGTGTTTGTCGTCGTGCTGACGGCGGGTTTTACGGGGATGGTGCTGGCGCTTCAAGGCTATTACAGCTTGCGGAAGTTCGGCTCCGAGGGGTTGCTGGGTTCTGCGGTGGCGCTGAGCATGATCCGGGAGTTGGGACCGGTGTTGGCGGCCTTGATGGTGACTGCGCGGGCTGGTTCAGCCATGACTGCCGAGATCGGCATCATGCGGATTACGGAGCAGATCGATGCGCTCGATACGATGGCGATCAACCCGATGCAATATCTGATCGCACCGAAGTTGGTGGCGGGCGTGATCGGGGTGCCGTTGCTCGTGGCGATTTTCGATGTGGTCGGTATCTATGGCGGATCCCTCGTCGGAGTGGATTTGTTGGGCGTGAGCGAAGGGGCCTACTGGAACTCGATCGAATCGGCTGTGGAATGGAAAGATATCTACGGCGGCATCCTCAAGTCGATCAGCTTCGGGCTGATCATCAGTTGGATCTGTTGCTATAAAGGCTTCTACACGAGACAGAGTGCCGAAGGACTGGGGAGTGCCACGACAGAGGCCGTCGTCTTATCGTCGGTGCTGATCCTCGTCTGGGACTATTTTCTCACCTCGGTTTTGCTTTAACACTTATGATCAGGCTTGTCGGCGTTGAAAAGCGGTTTGGTGATCAG
>VFKF01000489.1 GCA_009885705.1 Nitrospira sp.
GCAATCGTTGCCACCGGGGCTCAATCACTATGTCACCGATCGGCGGCGCTCGGTGCTGATGGCCTTTACGGATGAGCCGGGGCATCCCTCTCCGTTTCGCGACGTAGTCGCGCGCATCGAAACGCAAGAGCAGCAGAATCCGATTGGAGAGCGAACGGTGATAGCTCCGATGGCGCAGGACGGGCTGTTGCCTCAGGAAGGTTCGGTGTTAGTATTGGGCGGCCCGGAATCCCGCGCGGGGATTCAATCGATCCTCGCCAAGCATTGCGGTGAGCGCGCGATGCTACAGGACAAAGGCGTCACGGTGATGGGACGGACGCACGAAGGGCCTGGGCTGGCTCTGCTGGCTAGTTGCCATCGAGTCGACCGACCTGGCAGCGTCGTGACGGTGCTGTATGCGGCGACCCCTCAGGCTGTGGCGAAGGTGGCGCGGCTGCTCTTTTTTTACGGATGGAATAATTTCGTGTTGTTCAACGAGGGCGCGGTCGTCATTCGTGGCGAATGGCCTATCGCCAGCGATCGTAGGGAGGTGCGTGTCAATGCCAGCAATCTCAATCGGTAAGTGCTGCATGATCGGTCTCATCTGTCTGTTGCTGGGCGAGCAGCAGGGACAGGCAGAGGGCCTTGCCTCGAAGGCTCGGGTGGTGCCTGCTCACCAGTCTGAGCGGCATCTGAAGAATATTCGCCAGCTGACGGTGGGCCGGCAGAATGCCGAAGCCTATTTTTCCTTCAACGGGAACAAATTGATCTTCCAATCGACCAATAATTGGATGAAGGATACCTACGCGGCCATGCTCAAGCCGGCCGACGCCGGGCTGGGCTGTTATCAGATGTACGTGATGGATCTGGAAAGTAATACGGTTCGTTTGGTGAGTACCGGCACGGGCGCCACGACATGTGGCTATTTTTTCCCCGGCGATCGCCGCGTGCTCTATTCGTCAACCTATGCGACGGGGCCGAACTGTCCGCCGAAGCCAAAGCGGGAAGGGGCCTACCGCTGGGCGTTGGACGATTATGATCTGTACGCCGTGCGTATTGACGGTCAAGAAATGCAGCGGTTGACCTCTTCAACCGGCTACGATGCCGAAGCGACGGTGTCGCCGGACGGGAAGACGATTATTTGGACCTCCGTGAAAGACGGGGATTTGGATATCTATGCCATGAACCTTGATGGCTCAAGGGTTCGGCGGCTGACGAACGAGATCGGCTACGACGGAGGGGCGTTTTTTTCGCCGGACAGCAAGCGTATCGTGTATCGGGCCTCGCATCCCACCGAGCAGGCGGAGATCGAGAAGTATCAGGATTTGCTCAAGCAGAATCTGGTGGAGCCGGGACAACTTGAACTCTATGTGATGAATGCGGATGGCAGC
>VFKF01000185.1 GCA_009885705.1 Nitrospira sp.
CTGCGCATGGACATAACTACATGGTCGAGGTGACGGTCTTGGGCGAGGTGGATCCGAAGACCGGCATGGTGGTGAATCTCTTCGATTTGAAGCGGGTCTTGCTCGACGTGCTGGAGGAGTTCGACCATAAGAACCTGAATTTGGACATGTCGTATTTTACGGACCGGATTCCTACGTCAGAAAATCTGGCCCGCCTTCTGTGGACCAAATTGGAACTGCAGAAGGACATTGGCACACTCCACACGATTCGATTATACGAGGACGAAGACCTCTATGCCGAGGTGACTGCCGTGGCCGGGCTCGACGTCGCCAGTGTGACCAGGCGCTATTCCTTTACATCGGTGCAGGATGGCAATCAAGGCCGCGAGTGGGACTGTTTTGTGACGGTTCATGGTCCTATCGATCCTGTGACCGGTATGGTGACCGACATCGGGGCGCTCAACCGTTTGGTCCAGGGGAAAGTCGTGCAGGCTCTTGACCGTCAGGATCTTCGTCAGGCCCTCGGGACTCAGGTCGTGACCGGCGAGCAGATGGTCGAGCATATTTGGAAACAACTGGCCTCTTCTTTTTCAGCTGGCAGACTCTCGAATGTGCGGCTCGTACAGTCTCGGGACTTGTTCTTCGAATTTGCAGGTTGACTGGGCTGCGTTCGTTCGATTGGGGTGTTCTATGAAGACACGTCTGATCTTTGGGCTGTTGATGCTGTGCCTCTTGTGGCCGGCGGTCGCCAGGTCTGCCGAAGAAGGGGAGGCGATCGAGAGGACCGTCAAGGATGCCGCCATGGCGGCGGCGACGTTCTCGGAAGCTAGAGACAAGCAATCCGTTTTGAAGCTTTATACCAAGGACTACGTCGGTATTCAGGATGGCGAGACGGAGGGCCGCGGCTCCATCGAAAAGTGGCTGTCTGACTACGAGTCCGAACTTGATAAAGGCAGCACCCTGCGGTTTATCGGTGCGGTATCGAATTTACAGGTTCGACTGACAGGCTCGACAGCCTGGGCGACGTATGACTATGTGTTTCAGGCGA
>VFKF01000107.1 GCA_009885705.1 Nitrospira sp.
ACGATGAAACTGCCCATATTCCTAGACAACCATTCCACCACACCGATGGATCCACGAGTCTTGGAGGCCATGCTCCCGTACTTCGTCGAAAAATTCGGGAATGCCGCCAGCCGCAACCATGCCTTCGGGTGGGCCGCGGAAGAAGCCGTCGAGAACGCCCGAAAGCAGATCGCCAAGCTGATCAAGGCTGATCCGAAAGAAATCGTCTTCACGAGCGGCGCCACGGAATCGGATAACCTCGCGATCAAGGGCGTGCTGGAGATGTATGGGGAAAAAGGCAACCATATCATTACGTCCGCCACCGAGCACCGCGCCGTGCTCGACACCGTCAAGGTGTTAGAGGGCAAGGGCAAAGCGACCGCGACCTATCTCCCTGTCGATAAATGCGGAATGGTCAGCCCCGAGGATGTGCGAAATGCGATCACGGAGAAGACGATCCTCATCTCCGTCATGATGGCGAACAATGAAATCGGCACGATCAACCCCATCAAAGAGATCGGCAAGATCGCCAAGGAAAAAGGCATCCTCTTCCACTGCGATGCGACACAGGGTGTCGGCAAGATCCCGGTCGATGTGCAGGACATGGGCATCGATCTGATGTCCTTCACCAGCCACAAGATGTACGGACCCAAAGGGGTTGGAGCGCTCTATGTGAGAAAGAAGAATCCGCGCGTGCGCATCGTCGCCCAGATCGACGGCGGCGGACACGAGCGCGGCATGCGCTCCGGGACGCTTCCTGTCCCCCTCATCGTGGGATTCGGCAAGGCTTGCGAACTCTGCGAGCAAGAGATGACCAAGGATACGGCGCGGTTGATTGCGATGCGCGACCGGCTGGAGGCCAGTATCATGAAGGCCCTCGAAGAAAGTTATCTGAACGGTCACCCGACCAACCGGCTCCCCGGCAACCTCAATATCTCCTTTGCCTATGTGGAGGGCGAATCGTTGCTGATGGGGATGAAAGACATTGCCCTTTCATCCGGCTCGGCCTGTACCTCGGCCACATTGGAGCCCTCTTACGTGCTCCGCGCATTGGGAGTGGGGACAGAGCTGGCGCATTCCTCGATCCGTTTCGGCCTGGGCCGTTTCAACACGGACGACGAAATCGACTATACGATCAAGAAGGTGGTCGAAATCGTCACGAAGTTGCGCGAAATGTCTCCGCTGTATGAGATGGCAAAAGAAGGCGTCGATTTGAAATCGGTCCAATGGGCTGCCCACTGACCAGGATAGTTAAGAGGAGGATGAACCATGGCCTACAGTGACAAAGTCGTCGATC
>VFKF01000173.1 GCA_009885705.1 Nitrospira sp.
AAGTTCTTGGCCAACTCATCCATCTGCGCACGTGCGCGACGAATGGTGTCCAGCGCATTCGCCCCGGGAGAAAGAAACGTCAAAATAAATGTCGTCGGCTTGCTGTTCCACCGTCCCTCAAGAGCATAGGACTGGGCACCCAGTTCGATGCGTGCCACGTCTTTCAGCCGCACCGTGGAGCCGTCCGGCAATGCACGCACGATCAGGTCCTCGAAATCCTTCACATCGGTCAGTCGGCCCTTCGTGATGATCGGAATCGTCAGCTCGGTGCCCTTCGGCGCCGGCTCCCGCCCGATGGTTCCGGCGGGATAATCGCGATTCTGCTCTCGAATGATGGCCGCGATGTCGGTCGGCATGAGGCCCAGCTTCGCCATGTGCAAGGGATTGAGGATGATTCGCATGCTGTAATTCTGTTGACCGAATACCAGCGCATCCCCCACGCCCTTGACGCGTTTCAGATCGTCGACCAGCCGAAGCGTGGCATAGTTCGAGAGGAACACGGCATCATGGCGGGGATCGGTGGACTTCAAGACCATGACTGCGACGAGGTCCGGAGACACCTTCTTGACGGACACACCCTGCCGGATGACTTCCGTCGGCAGTTGCGGCTCGGCGAGCTTTTCACGGTTCTGGGTTTGGACCTGAGCGATGTCCGGGTCTGTGCCGATCTCGAACGTCAGCTTGATCGTGACGTGCCCGTCGTTGCTGCTGGTGGAATCGAAATACAATAAATTATCGATGCCTGGAAGTGTCACCTCGATCGGCCTGGCGACCGATTCAGCGGCAACTTCCGCGCTGGCGCCGGGGTAATCCGCATCGATCTGCACGACCGGCGGGGTAATCTCCGGAAACTGGGCGACCGGTAGGAACTGCAGTGCGAGTAATCCCATCACCACAATGACAATGGAGACCACCGACGCAAGAATCGGCCTGTCGATGAAGACGTGCGACGTCACAACCTATCTATCCTTATTGAGAGGTGGGAGGAGTGACGTCCGCGGCCGGGGCATTCGTCCCTCCCCAGGGAATCGCCTTCACCGGAGCGCCTGGACCAATCTTCATCAGCCCATTCACCACCACGCGATCGCCCTGGTTGAGGCCGCTGTCGATGAGCCACTGGTCCCCTTTCCAGTCGGACGCGGCCACGTCACGAATGGCGATCTTCTCGTCTTGATTCACCACATAGACGAAAGGACCTTGCGGACCCTGTAACACGGCGCGCTGGGGAATGAGAATGGCGTCCGTCTTCGTATCGCCGGTAAATCGCACCTTCACAAATTGCCCCGGGAGAAGACTCCGCTGGGGATTGGGAAAGGTGATTCTCGTTTGACGTGAGCCGGTTTCCGTTCGCAAGCCTGGCTCCAGAAGATCGAGCACCCCTTCATGCGCATAGGCCGAGCCATCCATCAGTGTGAGTTGGCCTCGCAACTGGTAGACCCCCGGATGGGTGATTTTCTTCGACTCGATGTCCCGCCGCCGCTTGAGGATAAACGTCTCCGGGACACTCACCACCACATACATAGGGTCGACGCGATGAACCACCGTCAATAAATCCGTTTGCGCAGAAACCAGGCGCCCTTCGTAGTAGCGGCTCCGCTCGATCAATCCGGTAATGGGGGCCGTGATCAGCGTATTGTCGAGATCAAACTGCGCCTTGGTCAATTCCGCCTTCGCCCCTTGCAGCAGCGCTTTGGCGGTGAGGTCGCCGGCCACAGCATCGTCGACATCTTTCTGACTGACCGCCTGCTCCGCCAGAAGCGGTTTGACACGCGCCAGATCCTGTCTCACCTGTACCAGCCTCGCGTCCGCCTCGGCAATCTTGGCTTTCGCGATCGCCACGGCGGCTTGGAAAGGAACGGGATCGATGTGATAGAGGCGGTCGCCCTTCTTGACGTCACGCCCTTCCTGATAGAGCACGGCCTTCAACAAGCCGGT
>VFKF01000148.1 GCA_009885705.1 Nitrospira sp.
AGCAGCCTGCTAGGAAATCACGCCCAGTTCCCGTCCAACCGTGGCAAAAGCAGCGCTGGCCCGTTCCAGTTGTTCTCTGGTATGGGCTGCCGACATCTGCACTCGAATCCGCGCTTGCCCTTCCGGTACAACCGGATAACTAAATCCCACGACATAGATCCCTTCTTCCAGCAGCCGCTCTGCCATCCTGGTCGCGAGCGAGGCGTCGCCCAACATCACCGGGATGATGGGATGTTCGCCCGGAATGAGCCGGAACCCGAGGGCGGTGAGTTGCGCGCGGAAGAAGGCGGAGTTCTCGCGCAGCCTGTCTCGCAACTGGTCGCCTTGAGCGACGAGGATCACGGCCCGCTTAGCTGCTGCGGCGATGACCGGGGGAAGTGAATTCGAAAATAAATAGGGACGCGAGCGCTGCCGCAATAATTCGACGATTTCTTTCCGTCCTGACGTAAACCCGCCTGCTGCGCCGCCCAATGTTTTCCCCAACGTGCTGGTGACGATCTCGATCCGGTCCGCCACACCGAAATGGTCTGGCGTGCCGCGGCCGTTGCGTCCGAGCACACCGGTCGCATGACTGTCGTCGACAATTACCGCCGCATCATACCGTTCCGCCAGTTCGACGATCCGATCGAGTTTCGCGAGATCGCCATCCATGGAGAAGACCCCATCGGTCGCAATCAGGCGAAGGCGGCAGGCTGTTGCGTCACGCAGCTTGGCTTCCAGGTCCGCCATATCGGAATGCGCATAACGAAGCTTGGTGGCCTTGCAGAGACGGATCCCATCGATCAGGCTGGCATGGTTCAGGGCATCGCTGATGACGGCGTCGTGCTCGCCGAGGAGCACCTCGAAGAGTCCGCCGTTGGCATCGAAGCAGGAACTATACAGGATGGTGTCCTCGGTACCCAGGAAGGTGCTGATCGTCTGTTCGAGCTGTAGGTGGAGATCCTGCGTGCCGCAGATGAATCGGACGGAGGCCATGCCGTAGCCATGTTCGTGCAGCCCTTCCATGGCGGCCTGTCTGATGTCAGGGTGGTTGGCGAGCCCCAGATAGTTGTTGGCGCAGAGATTGAGGACCTCACCCTGCGCCACGCGAATCTCGGCCCCCTGCGGACTGAGGATCTGCCGCTCGGATTTGTAGAGGCCAGCCGAACGGATGTCCGCGAGCCGCGCTGAGACCGATTTTTTGAATGAGTGGTAGGCCATTTTTGTGCTGAGCATACAGCCGTCAGCGACCAGCTGTCAGCTTCGGATGGATGCAGATGGAAAACTCTTCGCAACAGTTCTTGCCTGATAGCTGAAGGCTGATTGCTGAAAGCTTTCTATGGAATCAGCACCACCTTGCCGCATTGTCCTGAGTTGATCAACTCGAACCCCTGCGCAAAATCTTTCATGGGAAAGGTATGGGTCATGATCGGCTTGATATTCAGCCCGGCCTGGAAGAGCCCGGCCAAGCGGTACCAGGTCTTGAAGAGCCGGCGGCCTGTCACCCCATACACACGGATGCCCTTGAAAATGATTTCGTTCGGCAGGTCGAACGACACAGATCCGGTTGGAATGCCGAAGAGTGTGACACGTCCGCCGTTCTTCACGGCACTGAAGGCTTGATGTAATGCGATCGGGTTTCCCGACATTTCGAGGGAGGCATCGACCCCTTCGCCGGCGGTGATGTCACGAATAGCGGCGGCGATGTCATCGGCGGTTTCAGTTGTGGCGTTGAGCACATGATCGACACCGACCTGTTTGGCAAGGTCCAGGCGGTAGGCACTGACGTCCGACGCAATGATGATGGCGGCGCCGGACGTTCGTGCGACAGCGGCCGCGAAGAGTCCGGTCGGACCACAGCCGGTGATCAGCACCGTCTGTCCCGTGAGGTCTTCGACTAAGGCGGCATCGACGGCATTGCCGAGCGGTTCTTGCGCGCAGGCGAGTTCCGGTGGAATGGCGGGTGACGTCTTCCAGAGCACGGCTTCCGGCAAGACGACGTATTCTGCAAACGATCCGTCGAGGTCGACTCCCAGGATGCGATAGTGCTTGCACACATGCGCCTGTCCGGTACGACATTGGAAACAGTGGCCGCATGTGAGGTGCGATTCGGCTGCGACATAGTCCCCCACCCTGACCAAGGTGACCTCGGACCCGACTTCCACGACCTCGCCGCACATTTCATGACCGATGATCCGTGGCGGGTGGATGCGGCTATGGGCCCAAGGATCCCAATTGTAAATATGGGCATCTGTTCCGCAGAGTGACGTGGCTTTAACGCGGATGACCGCATCGGTGCGGCCTGGCTGTGGATCGGGGCAAGTGCTGAGGGTCAATCCCGGTTGTGCCGATGTTTTGACAAGAGCCTGCATGGGTCCATTGTATACCAGCGCATGGGCCCCGCCTATCCCTACTGGGAACACCGGGTTG
Source organism: Nitrospira sp. (assembly GCA_009885705.1). Classification (GTDB taxonomy): domain Bacteria; phylum Nitrospirota; class Nitrospiria; order Nitrospirales; family Nitrospiraceae; genus Palsa-1315. The sequence goes on from VFKF01000148.1 coordinate 2,410, forward strand.
CACCGGTGCGGCGAGATCGGTAGGATGCAGCCTATGAAGGCGCTGTACCACCGAAGCCTTGGGATCGTGGCAGGGATCTGTTGTGTCGCGTTCTTGGCTCCCGGCTTTCCCTCACCCGCCTATTCCGCATCATCTCCACAGACGGCTCCCTCGTCGGGTCCCACGAAGCGTTGGGCGCAGTTCGAGTTAAGCCAAGCAGAGTCGATGGGCGATCCGCAAACCGGCAAACCCGTAACATTGACGATCGTCTTCGGGGGGGTCACTTCCGGGACGACTCCGGTGGTGGCGATCTGTGAATCGATGGCGTTTCAAGCACAAACGGTCACGCTGGAGCCAGATGCAGAGTCGATGGCATTGAAAGGTGTCGTGACGCTCGAGCCCATCCCGATGAGTCGGACGTCCGTGCCACCCAGGGCGGCGCGAGTCCAAGTGACCTTTGCTCGATCCCGTCAGGATAAACTCGAACGGCTCATGCGTCGGGTCGTATATGTGACGATGGATCGGTCGGAACCGGTCGATGAGACGAGTGAGTTGCTCCCCGTGCGCTCCGAGGAGTCGCGGGGCGATGAGGTGGTGTTGGACGAAGTGCAAACGGCTGTGGAACCGATCTCGACGAGCGTCTTAGCCGAGGAAGATTTGGTTCCCCTTCCTGCTCCGGGAGAAGGCAAGGCCTACTGGCAGCATGTCAGTCAACTGATCAGCAAGAGTTGGGCTCGCCAGGTCCGTGGAATCAGGCATGCGGCGAGCAGCGAAACCGTGAAGGTCCGTTTCAAGATGTTTCCCAACGGCCGCGCCCAGTTGATTGAAATTGAGAAGGGTTCCGGCGCCCGTGAAATCGACGAAGCCGGAATTTATGCAGTGGTCCATGCGCAACCGTTTCTGCCGTTCCCCAGTGAGTTGGGGGAGGGTGCGGTGGACGTGCATATCAGGATGCGAACCGGTAGCCGGGTGCGGTCTCGCGATGTACAGGCGGTGGGTAATTCGTCAGCCAGCAAGCCTGATGTGTCAGGCCAGCCATCGAAGAAGTAGCAGTTATTCCATTCAGGCCTTGTCGGCCATACCGATCGATGCGATCCAAAAGGAGTGTTGTATGTTGAAGAGAACGATACAGAGTTGGCGTGTGGGTCTGTTGCTTGGGACGATGGTCTGCTGTCCATTGGTGGTTCAGGCAGAACCGGCTCGTTGGAATGTAGATCCTGAACATTCGACGATCGAGTTTCGCGTGGCGCATATGATGGTGTCCAAGACTACCGGCAAGTTCATGGACTATACCGGGTTTGTCGACATGGATGCCGAAGCCGGCACGGTGAAGGCGATGGAGGCCACGATCAAGACCGGGTCGGTGAATACGCATCACGAAAAACGGGATGCCCACTTGCGGAATGTCGATTTTTTCGACGTGGAACATTATCCGGTGTTGACCTTCAAGATGAAGAGCTATAAGAAAACCGCAGAGGGGTATGCGGCGGTGGGCGATCTCACGTTGCGGGGCGTGACCAAGGAAATTACCCTGGTGGGCCACTATAACGGGGCGGCGAAAGACCCTTGGGGCAATACGAGGGCCGGCTTCAATGCGGAGGGAAAGCTCAATCGCAAAGACTTCGGGATGGTTTGGAACAAGACCTTGGATAGCGGCGGGCTCGTGGTTGGCGACGAGGTGCAGATACGGCTGGATATCGAATGTATCAAGGCGAAGCCGTAGCAGGCTGTTGAAAAAGCCCGCTAATCCAGGAAACTGTGAGCGATGAACTATGAAGAATGAACGAGGAAGTTAATTCGCATTTCAGCGTTTATCGTTCAACGTTCACAGTTGTGTACTTGCTGCGGCCTTGCTGGACGGCCTTTTTGAGCATCCTGTGGTTGCTCAGCCCACGATGCTACTCGGAGCATTTCAGCCGTGCGATTCGCCTGCCTGAGTTTTTTTGCAGCCTGCTCGATGTTGTTCGGTCGTTCTGTCCACGCCAAACCTGGCGCGCACTCTAGCCAGGACCCCCCTCGACCGTGATAGAGTGCGCGGCTATGTCGCGCCTGCTTGCCCTCATTGTCGCTGCTATTCTGTGTGGTTCCAGCCTCCCGGCCTGGGCGCTGGAGTTTACGGCCGATCAAGTCACGAAGATCGACGGTAAGTCGCACAAAGCGGTCATCTATTACCGCGACCAGATGTGGCGGATCGAGCACCATTCGATGGGACCGGTCAACATCAGTATCGTGCGCAAGGACAAGCAGGTCGTGTGGCTGCTGCTTTCCCGTATGAAACATTTCAAAACGATGCCCTACAGTCCGGAGCAGGATCTCAGGGTGAGCGAAACGCTGGAGGGGGAAGTGTCGCGGCAGGAGATCGGAACGGAAGTGCGCGAGGGGCATCCGACCATCCTGTACGAAGTGACGACGAAGCAAGGGGAGTTGGTCGAGGTCTATTATCAGTGGGTTGCGTCGGACATGCATTTTCCGATGAAGCTGGCAAAGAAAGACGGGAGTTGGATCGTAGAGTACCAGCATGTGAAGCTGCGGCCGGTTTCGGACTACCTCTTCAACCTGCCGCTTAACTTTCAGCCGTTGGAAGATTTTCAGAAACAGGCAGCCCCGGAGCCGATTGCGCCGGGCATGTAATGCAGCAAGGAGGATGGATCGTGCGAGTATATGGAATCATCGTCGGTGTCGTGATTTCAGGGTTGGTTGGAGCCGGTGGGGCGGCCTATGCGTTGGATGTGTCCGACGTCGTCCGGGAATGGACTCCTGAAGGAAAGAAGCTCGCCGCCGAGCGGGCGAAGCTGCCGGCTCACGACGACATGGTCATGATTCCCGCGGGGCCTTTCCTGATGGGGAGCGATCGAAAAATCGATCGCAATGCATATCCGGCGGAGTTCCCCCAGCGGAAAGTCTTCCTGGATGCCTTCGAGATCGACAAATTCGAAGTGACCACGGTGCAATATCTGAAGTACATCCTTGCCAAGGATTTGCCGCCGCTCATCGACTGGCAATATGACGGCGGTAACTTCCAGGACACCATGGTCAACCATCCGGTGATGCACGTCTCGTGGGACGATGCCGCTGCCTACTGCGCCTGGGCAGGCAAACGCCTCCCCACTGAGGCCGAGTGGGAGAAGGCGGCGCGTGGGGAGGATGGGCGGATTTATCCTTGGGGCAACCAGCCTGCCGGCCTGTCGCGTTCGAACTTCGGCCGGACCGGCTTGTCGGGCCCAGTGCGCGATCGCCCCGAGCGGCTGCTGCTCTATCCGCCGATCATTTCCGTGGACAAGTACGACAATGCCGTCGGTCCCTATGGCACCTTCCAGATGGCGGGTAACGTGGCCGAGTGGGTGGCAGATTGGTTCGACCCCAAGTACTACGCGACTGCGCCGGACAAGAATCCCAAGGGACCGGAGAAGGGAACGCAGCGGAGCTTCCGTGGCGGCGGCTGGGTCGATAGTACGCCCAGCGTGCGGACCACACAACGCAACGGGACCGACCCGAACACCAAGATGAACTGGATGGGTTTTCGCTGCGCGAGAGATGTGAAAGAGTAGCGGCTGCGCAGGGCTGACGCTCTCATGCTTCCGAAGCGACCCTTTCGGGTTCCGGCGGGAGGAAGCCTTCGGAAATTCCCTCGGGGACTCGGTCAGTTTCCGCTTTCCTTCCCGCCGGAACCTCGAAGGGGCCCCGCTTTTTCAGCAATGTTCGCGTCGAGCTCTGCGTAGCCTATGGAGTGGTGGATACGGAAGACCAAATCAAAGACGAAGGCTTAGTCTGATTGTTTCTGCTGAAGCAGCGAGTGGGCCTGCTCGCTGCATTCCTTGACCAGCACGCCCATCTTCGGGTGGGAGGGTTCGAAGTCGATGGGGAGATCGTAGTGGCGGAGGCGTTCGCTGGCGGTCGGGCCGATGGATGCCACGACCATCTTCTTGCAGGCCTCTTTGAACTGCGCGATGGTGCCGTCCTGTTCGAGTAACTGCATGACATGATCGATCTGCGCGGCGTTGGTGATCAACATCACCTGAACGGTTCCCGCGATGATCTCGCCGAGCACCTGCTTCAAGGGGCCCCTGTCTTCCGGAAGCGCCCAACGGTAAATGGGGACGGGAAAGACGTCTGCGCCACGCTGTCTCAGGGCTTCCAAGAGTTCCAGATTGGACGTGCCATATTCTTGCACGGCGACACGAAGGCCTTTGACGGGCCGGTATTCGTCGAGCGTGGAGACTACCTCAATCCAGGTGTTCGGTTCCGGCACCGTAAGAGTCGGTGTGAGGCCAAGGGCTTTGAGGGCCCCGACCGGTTTGGGGCCACGAGCGACGAGGGCCGTATGTGTAAGCCCCGCGATGATCGAGGCCATGGGATGGCGCGATTGGAGAAGGTCGAAGAGGGTCGTGGTGCCGATGCCCGTCATTAGGATGAGGATATCGACCGATCCATCGATCAGTTTGGCGCCGAAGCGCAATGCCGCGGGGTTGTCCTGGATGGGGATTTCCCGGAGGGCCGGAACCACGCGCGCCTGTCCGCCATGATGCTCGATCAGCCGGGTCATCTCCCTGGCCATCCGGCTTTCGAATGCTGCGACCGTAAAGCCAGAGAATCCCTGTCCGCTCATGACGATCTCTATTGCACGGGCGGCGTGATGGCGCAGCGGAAACCGGTCGACTCGTTCCGAATCGTCAGATCGCTGTCCACGCGCGTGAAGATGCGGACCGTGGGGGTCTCATTTTGCCATCCGGCACCCCGGATGACTTTCTTGATGCCGCTTTCAGGGCCTTGGGGATTCTTTGCCGGGCTCTTCTCGTAGTAGCGGGCGTCGTACCAGTCGTTGACCCATTCCCAGACGTTGCCGGCCATATCGTAGGCGCCGAAGGGGCTCTTGCCCAATTCATAACTGCCCACGGGCATCAGCGTCTTTTCGCCGATCCACTTCTGATTGAAATTGAGATGTTTCACGGTGGGCTCGACATTCCCCCAGGGGAATCGTCGGTCGGCGGTGCCTTTGGCAGCCTTTTCCCATTCGGCTTCGGTCGGGAGTCGTTTGCCGGCCCAGACGCAATAGGCTTCTGCGTCAAACCAATCCACATTGATCACGGGCCGATCGGTCAGCGACTCAGCGATCGTGTTGCCTTGCCAGAGGTTTCGCGTCGGGTTCTTGGGGTTTTGTGGAACACGATGGCCTGTGGCTTTGACGAATTCCAGATAACGACCGTTCGTCACTTCAAATTTGTCGATAAAAAAAGTGTCCACAAACACGTCATGCCGTGGGTATTCGTCGCGCCCGCCATCCCGGTCTCCGTGTGGGACTCCCATCGGAAAAGAGCCGGCCGGGACCACGACCATCGGCGCGCCGTCTTTGCCCGTTGGTGGTGTGAGAAGATCCTGGGCTGGTTGGTCGGCTGCGAAGACGAGAGAGAGGTTGAGCAGCGCACCGAGTGCAGTCGAAACAAGCCGTAGTTGGATAGACATCGTGGGGGACTCCTTATTCAAGATCTGATGAAGCATCGTATCATAGCCGGGTGAGGAAGCGCAGCCGTCAGCTGATCGAATTGTGTCCTCGTTCGTTGGGTTTTTCGTTGACGGAGGAGGAAGGGCTCCCTACTATACGGACAGGATTGAGGGTGATTATGAGTGCTCCGCTCCATCGAGGATTGCGACATGTGGCGCTGCGCGTCACGAATCTCACGCGTTCGCGTACGTTCTATGAGCAATTGCTGGGCATGAAAGTCGTATGGGAACCGGATTCTGACAATGTGTATTTCAGCTCCGGTCCCGATAATTTAGCCCTGCACCAAATCCCGCCATCGGAGCTGTCGGGCTATCAACCGGTGAAGGGTCAATTGTTGGATCACATCGGCGTCATTCTTGAAAGCCCTGAGGCGGTCGACCGGATGTATCGAGACGTCGAGCCTCGTCTCGCGCAGTTAGGCGGGCAGGTCGAGAAGCTGCCGAAGCAGCATCGCGATGGGAGTTATTCCTTTTACTTTTCCGATCCCGACGGGAACGTCATTCAAGCCTTGTTCGAACCCTCCATCAGCAAGCTCACATGGAAGTGATGGGTGATCGGTGATGAGTGATCGGTTGAAAGACAAGCATAGGCGCGTTCCCCACCCATCACGCATCACTCATCACCCATCACAACTATGAAGATCTGGGACAGTCTGCCGAAACATCAGTATCTGAGTCTCGCGCCCTGGGCCTGGGTTCAACTGGAAAGCGCCGAGGCTCCGGGACCCTTTCCCTTTGTCGCAGGGGTCGCGCCCGAAGTCGTCGCCAGTCTCCAAGAAGCCCATAGCCTTCTGGCCAGCGCGATCGATACGGCCATCAGCGATGTCTTTTCCAAGCGGGCTCCGGTCGACGACCCCGATCGCCAGCGACGATTGGAAGATGCCTATGCGGAGGCGGTCAGCGCACGTCCCTATCTGCAGCAGCATATTCGCTGTGGACGGAAGCCGGATGGGACGTTTCAATGGGAATTTCCGACCGACCCTTCCAAGTCCACCACGGTCATCAACGGTGGGCTCAGAATTTTCCACTCAGTGAAGCGGCAAGCCATTCCGATCGGGTTCGATCAACGACAGTTGGGGCCGGTGGTCGGCAAAGTTCTCGGGTTGTTGGACGGTACGCATCAGACCGACGAGGTGAGAACGGTGGTGGCCACCTCGGGGCGAGACGGTGAACGTCTGCTCACGCGATTGATCGAATCCCTTCACCAGCATGAATGTTTGGTCAGTTCGAGCACCGCCTCGGTCAGATCCCGTTGGTTCG
>VFKF01000537.1 GCA_009885705.1 Nitrospira sp.
CCGTCACGAAATGGCTCCAGATCATCGGCGGGTTCGCGCTGGTGCTGGGTGTCAGCAGCCTGTTCCAGGTCCATGCCGTGAAGATCCGGCGCAAAGAAGCAGGCTGGGGCTATAGCTTTGTGCTGTACGTCAGCATGCTGGGGACGATCGCGGTCGGTCTCTGGTCCAACGGCAAAGAAGCGGTTGATGGCGCCATGACATCCTTTGGCTGGATCTATAACTACATGATGGTCCCGTTGCAGGGGACGATGTTTGCGATTCTTGCCTTGTTCATCGCGTCGGCTGCCTACCGCTCGTTCCGAGCGCGGAGCCGCGAGGCAGCAGTGCTGCTCATTGCAGCGGTGATCGTCATGATGGGCCGCGTTCCGCTCGGGGAATATCTCATCCCCCTCAGCGGCGATCTGTCCCAGTGGATTTTGAATGTGCTCAACGCGTCGGTGCGCCGCGCAATCTTGATCGGCGTCAGTCTCGGCACCGTCGCCCTCTCCATCAAGATTATCTTCGGCATGGAGCGGTCGTATCTCGGCGGGGGGAAAGAGTGATGTGTGACGAGAAAATGCAGGTGTCTTTTTCCTACCCTTCACTGATCACCGTTCACTGGTCACTGTTATGAGTTTCGCCGAACGCATGCTGAAGATCGACCGGCGCATCATCTTTCTGGTGATCGGTCTCTGCACGCTTCTGCCCTTGCTCTATCCGGTCGGGTTGCCGATCAAGATTTCGCCGGAGGTGCGCGGGGTCTACGACTACATCGAGTCGCTCCCCGAGGGGTCCGTGTTTCTCCTCTCGCTGGACTTCGATCCTGCTTCGAAGCCGGAGCTGCATCCCCAATCGATTTCGTTGCTGCGGCATGCCTTCAGAAAGAACCTGCGCGTGATCGCGATGACGCTCTGGGTCTCCGGCACCGGCATGGCGGACCAGGTCGTGACGCAGGTGGCCCGCGAGATGGGCAAAGAGAGCGGGAAGGACTTTGTGTTCCTCGGCTGGAGTCCCGGCGGGACTGCCGTGATTATCAACATGGGACAGGACCTCTATGGGGCTTTCCCTGCCGACTACAACGGCAAACCTACGAAGGGCATGCCGGTGCTCCAAGGTATTGCCAATCTCCGCGA
>VFKF01000487.1 GCA_009885705.1 Nitrospira sp.
AGCCATCAGCGTTCAGTGGACGGATCTAACAGATACTTCGAGCTGACTGCCGAAGACTGAAAGCTGATTGCTGAGATAGACAATGGATACTCCAAGCCCCCCACAGAGTTCCCCGCTCGATGCCTATGCTCCCGCGCAGATCGCCATGCGGGTGCGTGAAGTCGGCGAAACAAAAGCGGCCATGCCGGTCTTCACGATGTTCGCGCTGGCCGTCCTGGCAGGAGCCTTTATTTCCCTGGGGGCGTTGTTCTTTACGGTCACGGTGACGGCGGGAACCATTGGTCAGCCGGCGGCCTTCGGCCTCACGCGATTGGCGGGCGGGATCACGTTCAGTTTGGGGCTCATCCTGGTGGTCGTGGGAGGAGCGGAACTCTTTACCGGCAATAATTTGATCGCGATGGCTTGGGCCTCCGGCCGGATCACCACGGGGCAAGTCATCAGAAACTGGGGCTGGGTCTACCTCGGCAACCTGGTTGGGGCATTGGGAACGGCGGCTCTGGTTTGGCTTGCCGGTGTGCAGACCCTGGGTGACGGAGCGGTCGGAGAGACGATGGTGCGGATTGCGCGAGCGAAGATTTCGCTCGATCCAGTTTCGGCGGTGGCCCGTGGCATCCTCTGCAACGTGTTGGTCTGTCTGGCGGTCTGGTTATGCATGGGCGCGCGGAGCGTGACCGATAAGATTCTTGCCATCGTTTTTCCGATCACGGCCTTCGTCGCCTGCGGGTTTGAACATTCCGTCGCCAACATGTACTTTCTGCCGATCGGTGTCGCGCTTGCAGCCGGTACGTCGGCGCCTCTTTCCGTTGCGGGTGCCATCGGTAATCTTGCGCTGGTGACGATCGGCAATGTCATCGGTGGCACCCTTCTCGTTTCATTGGTCTATTGGACGGTGTATTTGAGAAGGTCAGATTAGGTAACGACTCAGGTAGATAGACTGAAGGCGTTTAGTCTTCAGCCTTCAGCCTGAACACCTGAGCAGTTGCCGGAATAACGTTACAGGAGTCCTCACCGTATGAAAAATTCTCGTCCTGTCGTCGGGATTTTAGTCGGGGGCGGGCCGGCCCCCGGCATCAATAGCGTGATTAGTGCGGTCACGATCCGCAGTATCCTCGGTGGCTGCGATGTCGTCGGGATCATCGACGGATTTAAGTGGCTGATGGAGGGGAACACGAGCCATGTGCGCCCCCTTTCCATCGAAGAAGTCGGTCGCATTCATTTCCGGGGCGGGTCGTATCTGGGCACCTCACGGGCGAATCCGACGAAGAAGGCCGAATCGCTGGGACATGTTCTCTCGGCCCTCTCGAAACTTGGCATTACGCGGCTGGTGACGATCGGCGGAGACGATACGGCCTTTTCATCGCTCAAGTTGGAAGAACAGGCGGCAGGGCATGTGCAAATTGTGCATGTGCCGAAGACCATCGACAACGATCTGGATCTTCCCGCCGGCATTCCGACGTTCGGTTTTCAAACGGCCCGGCACGTCGCCGTCGAGATCGTCAAGAATCTCATGGTGGACGCGCATACCACGGCGCGCTGGTATTTCGCCGTGACCATGGGGCGGAAAGCCGGTCATTTGGCGCTTGGAATCGGGAAGGCAGCCGGCGCCACCCTCACGGTCATCCCCGAGGAATTTACGGAACGGCCTGTGAGGCTTCAGCGCCTGGTGGATCTCGTGATCGGGACGATGATCAAGCGTCTGAGCGGAGGGCGCTCAGACGGGGTGGTCGTGCTGGCGGAAGGGCTGATCGAGATGCTCGACCCGCAAGACCTGGGTGGGTTGGATCATGTCGAGCGGGATGAGCATGGTCACCTGCGTTTGGCCGACGTGGATATCGGCGATGTGCTCCGGCGTGAAGTGGCTAAGGGCATGAAGGCCTTGGGACTGGCCACGACGATCGTCGCCAAAAATGTCGGGTATGAGTTGCGCTGCGCGGACCCGATTCCGTTCGATATGGAATACACTCGCGATCTCGGCTATTGTGCGGCGCAGTTCCTGCTCGACGGAGGCACGGCGGCCATGGTCTCGATTCAAGATGAGCGGTTTACGCCGATCCCGTTCAAGCAGATGCTCGATTCCGTGAGTGGTAGGGCGAAAGTGCGGATGGTGGATATCACGGCGCAGTCGTATCAGATTGCGTGCCAGTATATGATCCGGCTGTCCGACAAGGACCTTAAGGATCCGGTCACGTTGGGCTGCTACGCGAGCCTCGCGGGGCTGTCGCCGGAAGTCTTTCAACACCGGTTTCAGCCTGTTGTCTGACATGCAACCAACAGTCAATTGAAAGGATAGGCACCATGAATGTGCTCGTGGCGACGGATGGATCGAAGTTTGGGAAATGGGCATTAAATTGGGTGGCCAAGCTCCCGCTCGTGGTGCCGGCACGGGTAACGGCGCTGCATGTGGTGGATATCGCCTCGCTCCGTGCGCCGTTTCTTTCGCAGCCGGTGATGGCGGGAATGGAGCGGTACATCCAGGAAGAAGCTCAGCGCATGAACGCGCGCTCGGCAAAAGCCATCAAGGAGGCCAAACTGCAGTTGGCGACGCTGAAGCTCAAGGGCGCGGTCCGCAAGGAACAAGGGGCGATCGCCCCGACGATTTTGAAGCGCGCCCCCAAACGGGACGGGCTCCTGGTCGTGGGCAGTCAGGGCCTCGATGCCCTCGACCGTTTCATGCTCGGCAGCGTGTCGACGAATCTCATCCATCATGCGACCGGTCCCGTGCTTGTCGTGAAGGGCGAGGCGGTGCCATTGCGGCGGATCACCTTGGCGACCGATGGATCGGCTGCCTCGGCCAAAGCATTGGCGTTTGTGGTGAAAAACTTTCAGCCGGATACGTCGACCGGCAAGGGCGGGCATGCGCCCATTCACGTGAGCGTCATTCATGTGATGCCCTTCATCAAGTACCCGGAGCTGAAGGCGGCAGGCCGCCATCTGGTCGAGCAGAACGTGCGGAAGCTGGTCAAGGCGGGATTTACGGCTGAGGCGGTCTATCAGCTCGGGAAGCCGGCAGAAGAGATTATGAAGGTGGCATCCAAGCATCAGGCCGATCTGATCGTGATGGGGGCCAAAGGGTTGGGCGCCATCGCACGCTTTCTGCTGGGCAGTGTCTCGACCAGGGTGGTCCAACATAGTTCCTGTTCGGTTCTTGTCGTCAGATAGTCTCGCAGCTTTACTCGTGTATCTCGTCAGGTGGGGGAGTGGTCGGCATGAGTTCGCAAGAGGCCATTCCTCCGTCTCCACTCACACCTAAGTTCTGGCACCTGCTCTCGCCCGGTGAAGTGGCCACACATCTCGCGGTTGATCCTGACGCCGGTCTCACCAGTGAGGAGGCCTCGCGGCGGATTGCTCAATATGGCCCGAACGACATCCGTGAACGACCCCCGCGCCCGCTCTGGCGCATGTTCCTCGATCAATTCACCGACTTCATGATCCTCGTCTTGATCGGGGCAGCGATCATTTCCGGGATCGTCGGCGAACCGCCCGATGCGATCGCCATCGTTGTCATCGTGTTGCTCAATGGCGTGATCGGTTTTGTTCAGGAGTATCGGGCTGAACGAGCGGTCGCGGCGCTGAAGTTGCTCGCGGCCTCCACGGCGCGGGTGAGGCGGGATGGCCAGGTGACAGAGATGTCCGCCTTGCAACTTGTACCGGGCGATGTCGTGTTGCTGGAAGCCGGCAATACGATGCCGGCCGATCTACGCCTGATTGAAACGGTCCAGCTGAAAGTGGATGAATCGCCATTGACGGGTGAGTCGGTCCCGGTTGAAAAACGTACGGCTTCGTTGCACGAGGCCGATGCGCCGCTCGGGGATCGGGTGAGCCTCGCGTACAAGGGAACCAGCGTGACCTATGGCCGTGGTTGCGGCCTGGTGGTCGCAACCGGCATGCAGACTGAATTAGGCCGGATCGCGTCGATGCTGGGGAGCGAAGAGGTCGTGAAGACTCCGCTCCAGAAACGGCTTGCGCAATTCGGGCAACGACTGGCCCTCATGGCTCTGGCGATTTGTGCCATCGTGTTTGCCGTCGGTGTGTTGCGCGGTGAATCGGTCGTCTTGATGTTTTTGACGGCGGTGAGTTTGGCCGTTGCAGCCATCCCGGAAGCGCTTCCAGCCGTGGTGACGGTGTCGCTGGCCTTAGGAGCTCGTCGGCTGGTGCAGAAACAGGCGCTGATTCGCCGATTGGCGGCGGTGGAGACGCTGGGTTCTGTCACCTACATCTGTTCGGACAAGACGGGCACGCTCACCCAGAATAAGATGCGAGTGGAGACATTCTTTGTGAGCGGCCAGCCGGAGAATGGCCCTACGGGGGACGAGGAGTCCTGGCGCTGGTTGCTGAAGGCCATGGCCCTCAGCAACGACGCAGTCAGGCACGAAGATGGCCGCATGATCGGCGATCCGACGGAGGTTGCGCTCTTTCAAGGAGCAGAAGACAAGGGATACAAAAAGGCTGAACTGCTGGTGCAGGCGCCGCGGGTGGCGGAATTGCCGTTCGATTCAGACCGCAAATGTATGACGACCCTGCATCGGGAAGGCTCGGAGGTCGTGGCCTTCACCAAGGGGGCGCCTGAGCAGATTGTGGCCTTGTGCGATGGGCAGCTAGCCGGTCATGCCAGAACCGCACTCGATACGGCGGCAATCTTAGCGCAAGCCGAACGGATGGCGGCGGAGGGCTTGCGCGTCCTGGCCGTGGCCTATCGGACCTGGCCGGATCTCCCGGCAGCGCTCACCTCTGACAGCGTTGAAAGAGGGCTGACCTTTCTCGGTCTAGTGGGCTTGATGGATCCGCCTCGGGAGGAAGCGAGGGAAGCGGTGGCCCTGTGCAAATCGGCAGGCATCACGCCCGTGATGATTACCGGTGACCACCCCGCGACGGCCCGTGCCATTGCCCTGCGCCTCGGTATCATCGAGAACCACGATGCGGTGTTGACGGGGCAGGAGCTGGCGAAGTTGCCGCTGGATGAGTATGAGGCGCGAGTGGAGGGGATTCGGGTCTATGCGCGGGTGTCGCCGGAGCAGAAGATCACGATCGTGAAGGGACTCCAAGATCAGGGTGAGTTCGTCGCGATGACGGGCGATGGTGTGAATGATGCCCCGGCGCTTCAGAAGGCCGATATTGGGATCGCGATGGGGATGACCGGCACCGATGTGGCTCGCGAATCGGCGCATATGATCTTGCTCGACGATAATTTTGCCACGATCGTGACGGCCGTGGAAGAAGGACGGCGGATTTTCGACAACATCCGCAAGTTCATCAAGTACGCGCTGTCGTGTAACACCGCAGAGGTCTGGACGATCTTTCTCGCGCCGTTTCTGGGCCTGCCGATTCCCCTGCTGCCGATTCACATTTTGTGGATCAACCTCGTCACCGACGGGTTGCCGGGGTTGGCCTTGGCGGTGGAGCCGGAAGAACAAGGTCTTATGGAGCGGCCGCCCAGACCTCCGCGCGAAAGCATCTTTGCCGATGGAATGTGGCAGGACATTCTCTGGATCGGCCTGCTCATGGGTGGCGTGGCCCTTGTCACCCAGGCCTGGGCCTACCGCACAGGGCATGCCCATTGGCAGACGATGGTTTTTACCGTGCTGACTCTGTCGCAAATGGGCAACGTGCTCGCCCTTCGATCTGAGCGTGCTTCGTTCTTCCAGCTAGGCCCTTGGAGCAATCTCCCGCTGTTGGGCGCGGTGGCGCTGACTTTTGTGCTGCAGATGGCGACGATTTATGTTCCGGCGCTGAATCCAATCTTTAAAACGGAACCGCTCGATCTCGACGAACTGCTGCTGTGCCTGGTGCTTTCGTCGATCGTGTTCATCGCGGTGGAGATTGAAAAGTGGTGCATCCGGCGGGGCTGGTTGCGGTGGAACTCTAAGAATATAGAGCAGGTGACTGTGTGAGCGACATTGTCTAGGCGTTGCGCGAGGAGCGAAATTCAAACGATTCGAGATTCGATGTGTTCAGAACTTCGAACCCTGGACATCGAACTTCAGTTTGTTCTTCCTCGCTAGCCACGCGTTTCACGCGCCATCGTTGGCGCTGCCGAGGTGGGCAATGATGAGTCTTGCGTCGGTGATCGGGTCTGTGGTGAAGGGGGCTTGGTGCTGCCGGGTGACAGGGGTGCTTAATCGCTCAGCTGCCTGGCGAATGGGAAGTGGAAAGGATTCGTCCTGCTGAATGTGGCGGAGATGTGCCATCGCATCCCCGCGCCATCGTGGACGAGGAAGTCTGGCTAACCAGGCGGCAGTGGCGAGGGCCACGGCACGTCTGGCACAGACGCGCGTCTTTCCGTCGTTGCGGTCCTGCTGCGCAGCCTCGGCTGCCGCAAGTTCCTGTTCAATGAGTGCTGTCGGTGTCATGAGTCGAGGTCCTTCAGGTGGCTGACATGCTGTACAAAGACCCGCTGGTCATTGTGATCAATTGCAGATATGATCCGCAAGCCGTCGGCGTATACTCAGGAAGGTTCGTGGGCGGTTTGTTTGACTCATCTGGTTTATTCGGTCCAATCACATACACGAGACAAACTAACGAGAGCAACCACTCGGCTTACCGTATTAAGAGGAGCATGAACAAATGGCAGCCAAGATCATGAAAAAGAAAAACGTGAAGGCCGCGGTGAAGAAGACAGTGGGAAAGAAGAAGGCCACGCCGGTTCGCCGGGCGAAGAAGTCCAAAGCGGCATCCTCCGCGGTTCTGATTTTGTCCGGTTCCACGCCGCTCCGCCGGAGGAAGGCAGCCGAGACCTTGGCCGAAACCCTCAAGGTCGATTTGTTCCGAGTGGATTTGTCGGCGGTGGTGAGCAAATACATCGGCGAAACCGAGAAGAATCTGAACAATGTATTCGATAAAGCCGCCGCCAGTGGCTCGATCCTCTTTTTCGATGAGGCGGACGCGCTGTTTGGGTCACGCACTAAGGTCAAAGATGCCCATGACCGCTATGCGAACGCGGAAACGGCCCACCTCCTCCTGCGTATCGAGCACCACACCGGAATCGTGATCCTCACCAGCAATGGAAAGAAGCGCATCGAGGAGGTGTTCTCACCTCAGACCCCGGTGGTCGTCATGGTGGCCACGACGAAGGCCGAGGGGACAAAAAAGAAGTAGGAGGAAGGACACCCACGTTGGTCCTGTGCTCCCGGAACGCGCGCCCTGAGAAGGGCCTCGTTCGACGGGCGCACTTAGCCCAACATGGGTGCCCTTCCAAGAGAGGCGACCCAAGCAAACGTGAAAGAGAAGAGGGGGCCAGACCATCCTTCTTGCTCGCGGAACGCGCACCCGTCACCGTCGTTCGTCTTTCGTGAAGCGTGAAGTGTCCGAATCCGAAACGAGATACGCTTCACGAGGGACGTTTCACGAGACTCAGGATAACGCGCGCAGTGGAGTTCTCACCAGTCGTTTCCCATCACGGTCTCTAGCCATTCCATCTCTGGTCGGGACTCAACTGAGTTTTCCCCAGTAGTGAAGGGAAGCATGAAAAGCCATCGGACAGATTTGAGGAGTATCGCTCGTCGTGCCATGGTCGAACGCGACCTCTTGCCTGATTTTTCTTCCGCGGCGATGGCTGAGCTGTCCCGCATACAGACTGCCGCTACCGACTCGCATGCGAACCTGCGTGACTTAACGGGACTGCTCTGGGCCTCGATCGACAAT
>VFKF01000032.1 GCA_009885705.1 Nitrospira sp.
CTTTCGCTTTGGCCAAATTGACGGGAATTTGGCCACTGCTGATGAAGGTGGCGGTGGTTAGCACGATGACCAAGAGGACCAGCATCACATCCACAAGGGGGATGACGTTGATCTGATCAATGTCTCGTTGCATGGCGTTCCTTGTGTTGGGCGAGGAGTTCGGTGACTTTTCGCCTGAGTACATTGTTCATGACGACACAGGGAATGGCGACCAGCAGTCCGACCGCCGTGGCTTTGAGCGCAAGGCTGAGTCCAATCATGATCGCATTGACAGCCATCGTGCCCGAAGTCCCCATCGTGTGGAAGGTGAGCATGATGCCGAGCACGGTGCCGAGTAGTCCGATATATGGGGCATTGGCGGCGACCGTGCCGATGATGACCAGATGTTTGGTCAGTGCCATTTCCAGCCCCAGGTTGGTGGGGTATTGGGCGAGATCGACACGGCGGTAAAAGAGCCACCGTTCCACCGCGACGGCTACTGTCCAGAGGCTGAGTGCCAGTAAGAGGCCGATGATTCCGTAATCGACCAGGTTTTGTAACGCATTCATGAGCGAGGTCTCACTTTCTCTGTGTGATTCACGGCCTGGTGAGGTTGGACCTGTCGTGAGGATCTATCAATGCCAGATCATGAAAAAGCCTGTCAATGCTCCCCGGTGCTCGGTCGGACTGGCAGCGATAGCTAGCCAGAGACTTTTTCCTGCCGAAAGAGCACCGTATGGGTCGCCAAGACACGAAGCTCTACGGTTGTACCTGCTTGATATACGCTCGTAGAGCTCTGACTGCTATGGACGATTTGACCGGAGGGGAGGCTGACCGTGTACAGATTCTCCGAGCCGCGGAATTGACGGGAGAGGACGCGAGCGCGGGCGCCTTCCGTGGGTACCAGATGAATGTCGTCCGGCCTGATCATGACGACGACGGCCGTGTCATCTTGACACCCGATCGTGTCAGGAAACTCTCCCAGTTCAGTCTGGACCATGCCGTGGGATACGGTTCCGGGAATGAAGTCCGCTTGGCCGACAAAATCGGCCACGAACGGCGTCGCCGGCATGTGGTAGATCATTTCCGGGGTGTCGAATTGCTCTAAGCGCCCTTGGTTGAGCACGGCAATCCGATCGGCCATGGCAAACGCCTCGTCATGGTCATGTGTGACGAGCACGGTCGTCGTTTTCGTCCGGCGGAGCAGTTCGTGCAATTCCTGGCGCATGCGCCCGGCCATGTCCGGGTCCAGATTGCTGAAGGGCTCATCGAGCAGCAGCACGACGGGGTTTTGGACCAGGGCGCGAGCGAGGGCAACCCGCTGTTGCTGCCCTCCCGATAATTCGTGGGGGTATCGCCGCTCGAACCCCTCCAGCCCCGTGAGCCTCAGCATTTCCTGGACTCGCGTGGCACGTATGTTTCGCGTGAGCTGTTGGAGCCCAAAGGCGATGTTGTCCTGCACGCACAAGTGGGGAAACAGTGCGTATTCTTGAAAGACCATGCCGACCCGCCGGTTTTCGGTGGGGATCATCACGTCCGGTGACGACATGAGTTGGCCGGACAAAAAGATCTGGCCTGAACGAACCGGTTCAAAGCCCGCGATCGCGCGCAGAATCGTGGTTTTGCCACAGCCGGAGGGGCCGAGCAAACAGAGAATTTCTCCCTCCCGTGCTGCGAAGGAAATCTCCTGGACCGCGGGACGACCGGTTTCATATGAACAGGACACATGGCGTAATTCCAAGACCGAGGAGGCCGGTGTAAAGAGGGTACCCTGGGCGATGCTCTCCCCGGATGGACTTGGTGCGGTGGAATGGTCTGAGATCACGAAATCACAATCCTTCCTATTAGGCTGCGCGCCAATCTTTTGAAACCAACAAGGCCAATGCCGGAAGACTCAGTACGACGATCAAGAGTGCCGAAGGGGCCGCGAGTTGAAAATATTCCTCGCTCGCTTCCATCCAGACGCGAATGGCCAGGGTGTCGAATCCCACCGGCCGCAATAAGAGGGTTGCGGGCAACTCCTTCATTGTTTGCAGGAACATCAAGACCCAGGCGACGACGAATCCGTTCCGTACGAGCGGCAGGGTGACCCGCCGCCAGGTACCACGCATGCCCAGGCCGAGCGTACGTGCGACCTCTTCCAGGTTCGGCGTAATTTGCTGGAGTGCCGGCTCCAGCGACTGGAGCCCGGCCGGGAGAAAATGGATCACATAGGCCACGATCAGGATCAGGACTGAGCCATAGAACACCGGGGCCAGTTTGGTAAAGAGGACGAGGACGGCCAGGGCGGCGACCGGTCCAGGCAGTACATAGCCGGCATAGGCAGCTTGGAGGCAGCTCAGATTCAGGAAGGTCGGGCGGCGGCTCGCCAGATAGGCGAGCGGCAAGCCGATGAGGACGCCGCCGGTGGCAGCACTGGCTGCCAGGATGCCGCTGTTCCAGACGAACCCGAAGAAGCGGCTGTCGAGGGTGGCCTGGGCCTCCGGTGACAGGCTCCATTGAATCAAGAGTGCAGCTGGAAGTGCGAAGGCCGCGCCGACGATCAATCCGAGATAGCCGGTGACGGCGGCGGTGCCAAGCCATCCATAACGCTGCCGTTGCGGCGCTCGGTAGCGGCCGGTGGTCTGATAGAACCGGCTCTTCTGCCGGAACCAGCGTTCAGTAATCAGGAAGATCAGCGCCAGCCCGACCAACAAGAGGCTCAAGATGCTCGCCGCGGCATTATCGGACCGGCCGGTCATCTGTTGGAACACGGCATAGGTGAGGGTCTGGTAGCGCAACAACGACACCGCGCCAAAGTCGGACACGACATACAAAATGACGAGCGCGACACCGGCAGCGATCGAGGGGCGCATCAGCGGCAGGGTGACGCGCCAGAGGGTCGAGAGGCGGGAGACGCCGCTGGCCCGAGCCACCTCCTCAAACGACACGTTCATGCTGAGGAGCGCACTCCGGCTGAGCAGATAGACGAAGGGAAACGTATCCAGCGCCATCACCAGCGTCGCACCCCAATAACTATGAGGAGAAAAGATCCTGGCCTGGGGCCCTGCCAGGAGTTGCCAGACATGTTCGACGGGACCGCCGAACCCAAGGATGTAGGAGTAGACGTAGGCGAGCACATAGGTCGGCATGGCCAATGGAAGGACCAGAGCCCCCTCCCATAGTTTGCGACCGGGAAATTCTACACGCGTGACCAGCCAGGCGGTCGATACACCAAGAAACAAGGTGATGACTGCCACGCTGGCGGCTAGTGAGACAGTGTTGAAGAGGAGCTCGGGGATACGGGTTGCCCACAAGCGGCTCCAGACGGCGGGATCGGCGGAGAGGGCTTGTGAGGTGACGTATCCGAGCGGGAGCAGGATGATGCCTGCCGTGGCTAAGGCGAAGAGTTGGAGTGGCGAGGTCAGTTGGCGGCGAATCGTGTTCACGGTGGGTTCCTTCGATTACCGGAGACCCACTTGCTCGATCAGTGTGAGGGTCGGTTCGCGCAATTCCGCCAACTTGGTGAGGGGGACCAGCGCGGCACGGAAACTCTTCCGGTCCACGAGCGCCGGATCTGCTTTCACATCTGCATGGAGGGGGTACTCCTTGTCGAGATCGGCAAACAACTTCTGTCCCGCTTGAGCGACCAGAAACTCCACGAGCAACTTCGCACTGTCGAGGTGTTTGGTCGACTTGACGATGCCGACCCCGGCGACATTCATGATCGCCCCCATGCCGCCTTCCTGCTGGTCCGGCATCAGCACGGCGATCGGCGCGGTGGGTTGCGTGGCAAGATGACGATAGACGTAATAGTGATTCACGATGCCCAGTGCGACCTGCCCCTTGGCCACGGCATCCACGATCTGTGAGCTTTTTTGGTAGACCTGGCTATCTGCATTGGTCTTGAGACCTTGCAGGAATTGCTTGGTCTTCTCCTCGCCATGCGTGGCGCGAATCACCGACACGCCGGCTTGCAGATATTCACTGCCCGAATTCGGAATCGCAATTTTGTCTTTCCATTTTGGATCGGCGAGGTCGAGGAGCGACTTCACTTGGTCCGGCTTGACCATCGTGGTGTTGTAGACCACGATCCAGAATCGTCCGGAGAGACCCACCCAGGCATTATCCGGCGCACGAAACTGCGAGGGGATGGCCCGTTCGACTTCCCGCATGTTCAGGGGGCGGAGGAGGCCGGCGGTCCGTGCCAACTCCAAGCTGCCGGCATCGTTCGTGATCAGGAGGTCGGCCGACGTGCGTTCGCCTTCCGCCTTCAGCCGATTGACCAATTCCGTCGTGCCGGAGGACAACAGTTCGACCTGGATTCCGGTACTTGCCGTAAAGGCATCGAGCACCGGTTTGATGAGACGTTCCGAGCGGCCGGAGTAGATGGTGATTTTATCGGCGGCCGGGGTGGAGGGTACGAAGATCCAGGCGACCAGGAGCAGCATGAGAGAGGAGAGCATGGTCCGTCGCCATGTTGGGAGAGCGCATACAAATGCCATGGGGATCCTTATGAAATTGAAATTGATAAGCTGTCTCAAAATGATACTAAAAAAAAGCGGTTTCGTCAATGGCGGCAGCGGGAGCAGAGGCCGTAGAGCTCAAGTCGGTGGGTTTTGATGATAAATCCGTTCTGGGTCGCCACTTCTTCCTGAAGGCGCTCAATGTCGCAGTTTTCAAACTCGACAATCTTATCGCAGCCGGTGCAGATCAGGTGATCGTGGTGGCCCTTGTGCGCGATGTTGTCGTACTGCGTCTGAGAGCCAAAGTGGCGGGCTTGTGCCAGGCCGGCATCGCAGAACAGATTGAGTGTCCGATAGATGGTGGCGAGCCCGAGATGTGGATCGGACTTGGCCAGTTGGTGGTACATGGCTTCCGCGGTAATGTGTTCTTGCCGGAGGAACGCGCTGAGGATCAATTCACGTTGGCGCGTGAGTTTGAGCTGATGTTTGCCGAGGTGCTCCTTGAGCGCCTCCATTTCTTTCACATGCTTCGCTGCCATGACGGGCCTCCAATGGGGCCTCATTAAAGACGAAACGGCCCAGCCGGTCAAGGGGCATCCTGTTGGGAGCCGGAGCGGGGAAGAGGAATTGACGGAGAACTCCGGCGCTGTTTATAGTGCGCCGTCCCACACACGGCACGAGCGAGGCATCAGCGAATGCGAAAACCCAATCAGATTACGGTCGACCGGGCCCTTCTGCTCTATGTCCTGCATCTGGCGGAGCCGCATGGGCTGCTCAGCGATGTGAAACTGCAGCAGCTCTGCTTTTTATGCGAATTGCAGATGTTCGGCAAGGGATTCAAGGGTTTTCACTTTGAATTCTTCCGGTTTGCTTACGGAGCGTTCAGCAAGGATCTCGACAATGATCTCACCTCATTGCGCCGGAAAGAGCGGGTGGAAAACTTTACCCTGTCTGACCAGGCACGGGAAGAGGCCATTCCTTTGTTGGAGAAGGGTATTGAGGGAGTTGAGACGAACGAGAAGGTCGTGGAGATTTTGAAGGCGGTCGTGACGGTCTACGGTCCGCAAGATAGCGGAGCCATTACCCAGTCGGTCGAGTCAGTTGAACTCAGTACGCCTCAGGATCCTGAGTTTAAGATTGCGATTCGCGATATTGTCTTCCATACGACGCTTCTGGTGCCGTCCCGCATCGAGGTGCAGGCGGAGTTTCTACTGCCTGCGCCGGCGCTCGCCAAGCTCAATCAGGCGATGGGGTATTAACATCTCGCCTGCAGGATGCTGAAAACGTCCGCCAGTGGCGTTCTCGCATCGTTCAGATCCTCAACGGACCCTACGGGTACGCCTCGGCCCTTCACTCGCTGCGGCCTTGCTGGACGAACGTTTTGAGCATCCTGTGTATAACGCCTACTGCTTACGATACGTGGCCTGCTAGAGCTTGTAGATCTCGCCATATTTTTTCTCGACATACGATAGAAACGGTTCAGGGTCGAGGCTCTTTCCCGTCACGCGTTGGGCCAGGTGGTCCGGCGTGAACATTCGGCCCCAGCGATGAATCTTTTGCTCGAGCCAGCGTCGCAGCTCGATGAGTTGCCCTGCCGTAATTTTTTCCTCCAGCCGTGGAATTTCCCGCTGGGCCTGTTCGTAGAATTGAACGGAGTAGAGGTTGCCAAGCGTGTAGGTTGGAAAGTAGCCGAAGGCGCCGAACGACCAATGTACGTCTTGCAGCACGCCCTCCGCATCGTTCGCGGGGACGATGCCCAGATATTCTTCCATCTTCCGGTTCCAGATCTCCGGCAGGTCCTCCGGGTTCGTCCGCCCTTCGATGAGATCCTGTTCGATTTCAAATCGCAGCATGATGTGGAGATTGTAAGTGAGCTCGTCGGCTTCGACTCGAATCATCGACGGTTTGACGCGATTGATGGCCGCATAGAACTGCTCCCCATCGAGCGTACCCAATTGCTGCGGAAACGTCTGTTGCAGCAGGGGGTAAAAGAAGCGCCAGAATGATCGC
>VFKF01000413.1 GCA_009885705.1 Nitrospira sp.
ACCTGGGCTATCTGCATGCAGTTGGGAGACTCGATCAGGCGACCAGCGGGTTACTGCTGCTCACCAACGATTCGACCCTATCGAGTTACCTGACCGATCCTAGTCATAAAGTGATGAGGACCTATCTGGTTTCCGTGCGGGGAGAGTTCACTGAGGCCCAAGCGACAGAGGCCGTAGCCGGAGTAGTCGAGGAGGGCGAACGCCTCCAATGTCATACCGTGAAGATTCAGAAGAGTTCCGGCCGCGAATCCCATCTGGAGGCGGTTCTGGTCCAGGGAAAGAATCGTGAAATCAGAAGGCTCTTCATGGCCCTGGGGCATGAAGTGACCAGGCTCAGGCGCATTCAATACGGCCCGTTCACATTGGAAGAACTCCCACCGGGTGCCTGGCGCGAGATCCCAATCGCGGACGCAAGGAAGGCGCTTCGATTGCCCTAACTTGCCATTCTTCCGTCCGGTCTCTCCAGTTTCATCTTTCTCGTTTAGGTCCAGGCAGGGCAGAGATTCGATGCGACGACGAGATAGGCCCCAATACCGTACAAATCAGATGAAGTGTGCCTAGAAATCCCCCGCCTGCACCACATCCTCAAGGCTGTTGATGTCGAGCCAATGCCCGGCCGTATAGAGCACGCGGATTGGGTACTGCCGTTTCAAGAGTTCTTGGAGTAGCTGTGGGATGGCGGCTTTCCGGTTAGCAGGCTTGGCCAGCAGCTCGACAATGATCTCGGTGATGAGGGTGGCGGCGCTGGGCGAGACTTTGAGGAAACCCATCCAGACTCCGTGGATGGATTCTTTGGGGAGGTTGTCGCCTAATTGCTTGAGAAAGATCTTCGCGTTAAAGGCTCTTCTTGAATTGGGGATGGTGCATTCGGTAAACCCGCCGAGGCGGGCATAGCTGCTCTGCTCCTGCCAGTTGCTGTCGACGAAAATTACGCAGTCGCCTGTTTCCTGGCAGAGGGTCTGGGGAATATATTTATTGAATAGCACGTCGCCATAGGAAATGATGGTGTCCTTTGTCGGCCCTTTCAGGGATTGGAGGGCCTTTAAGAGCGAATCCAGTTCGCCTGTGTCCGCGAAATCGTCGTTGTCGACATAGGTCAAGTTAGGCAGATTGACGGTTTCCTTCTTGTATCCGCGGACCACCACGATGTCTTTGATCCCGACGGCATTGTAGGCGTCGACGATATGGGACAGGATGGGGATGCCCTGGATCTTGACCATCGTTTTGGGCTGCAGTTCGGTGAGTTCCCCCAGCTCTTTTCCACGAGAGGCGGCGAGCACGATGGCCGCGGTGCCCTCGGCGCCTTTGGGCAGATAGCGGTCTTCGGCCTCTTGTAGCTCTGCGGCGTTTTGCAGGCGGAAGATTTCGGAGACCGGCGCGACTTTGTCTTCGATAGAGAGCAGGTGTTCCTGTTCCTTTAACGTGCGTGCGGTTTTTTGCATGGCGGCCACGGCCGATCGAAGCATGTGATTGGCCCAAATCACCATCGAAATCCCATGCTGCCGAAATACGTCAGTGGGGGTGGCGTAATATTTGGTGGGCACGATCACGACGGGGCAGCGATTACCCCATTCCTGTTTGAACGCCAGGATTTCATCCGGTACCGAGAGGGCGCTGTGAATGAGGATGCCGTCCGCCCCCGCCTGATGATAGGCCTCGGCACGACGCAGCGCTTCCGCCAACCCCCAGCCGCAGATGAAGGCTTCCACTCTGGCGATAATACAAAAGTCCTGGTCGGTCTGCGCATCTTTGCCGGCTTTGATCTTGCCGCAGAATTCCTGCATGTCCGCCATGGGTTGGGCGTCCCCCTTGATGAAACTATTCGTCTTGGGGAAGAGTTTGTCTTCGATGCAGACCGCGGCAATTTTGCGTTGTTCGAGTTTGCGGACGAGGCGCTGCATATTATTGAAGTTGCCGTATCCCGTGTCGCCATCGAGGAGAATGGGAATCGTGGTGGCGTCGGACATAAATTCCAGGGTCTCAAGCACCTGGGTCCAGCTGGCTTCGTTGTTGTCACGGACGCCGAATTGCGCGGAAATGGAGAGACCGCTGCCCCAGATGCCTTTAAAGCCGGCCTCTTGAACGATTTTTGCGCTGAGGCCATTGTGCGCCTCGCAAATGAATTCGAGCTGCTCCGACAAAAGAAGTTTTCTAAATTGACGTGCTGTGGTCATGCCTGTGGTCGAACTCATGGATTCCCTTCCTTCTCACTACGAACGCTCATTGAGGCGGTGCCGCTTATGGTACTGGCTCGCTGGAAAGAATACCGGTTTCCCCTGGAGAAATCATCCTGCATGAGGGGCCATAACACGTGCTTGGTAAGAGCTGAACGATGTGGGGCTTCCTCACCCTCGTTTCGATGGCCTTCTGGTGCGATAGGTGAGAAATTCGCTCGTTATTTCAGACGGGTAGTTGGCCGATCTATGAATGGTTGCAATATATTTTCAGACGAAATGAAATTTCCGTTTTGGCTCTACTGGGCCGAGTGCAGACGGCTCTATGGTTCGGTTCCCCAACTTCTGTGGATAACTCTGTGGACAAGAACCAGTTTCGTTGCGAAATGACTGATGCTGAGAGAGTGGCGAGCTGATTGCCTGAAAAATAGGCATTGTGGCTCACAGAACGGACCCACAACATTTTGTGGCTTGACGGGTATTTGAGCCATTTTTCTACCAGCCGTGGGATTATTTTCAGGATCGATTGATTTCATGCTTGAAGCAGTCGTCTGAATGTGGGGTGTCGTACGGGATACCTGACTTATGCACAGCAACTGAAATAATACTCAGGTGTCAAGAGGAAAAATGTATAGGGTATATGCTGTTTTGGTGAATGTGGTGGTTGGCGGGTCCGGTCGACTGCGCTCATCGCTGTTACTCGTTCGCGACTTCAACAGAGAAGATTTGTGGATGGTGGGCAGCTCAGCCTGGTTGCTGTTGAGAAGAGGTGGTAGTCTCGATTTATGTGCATCGTGATGTAACGAGGAGGGTCTTTCTATGGCACTGTCGGAGGCTCTGTCGGATGAAGAGGTGCAGGCTGCGTGGGTTAGCCTAGCCGAGGAGGTTCGTACGGGGGTCTTGCTGACGCTTAGAAACGGGCGGCCGTTCGGGTCGCATGTGGCCTATGTCTTTGGTGAGCAGTGGTCGCGCGCCTATATTCATGTGAGTGGTTTGGCGTTGCATACCGGACATTTGTTGCGGGATAGCCGCGTCGGGCTATTTGTTTCGGAGCCGGATCGCCCAGAGAAGAATCCCTCGGCGCTCCGAAGGATGAATCTTCAGGGTGAAGCGGTGTTATTGAATGCTGATGCATCGAATTATGCGGAAGTGAAAAAGCGGTATCTGGCGCGTTTTCCCCAGTCGGCCATGATGTTTAGTTTTTCGGACTTCTCACTCTGGGAACTGCGGTTCCAGGATGCGCATCTGGTTCTTGGATTCGGGCAGGCCTACCTTGCCGATGCGACCGCTCCTCTGGCATGGACACATCAGAAGCCTGAGCAGAAGGGGCGTTAGGCGTGAAACGTCAGACGTGGGAGGTTTCAAGGAAGAGCACGTGGCTGTTCTCCATGTCACGGTTCATTCTGGGCCGAGGCCCGGTAGGTGTAGTACAGCGCAATGGCTCCAGCTGCGGCAATGAACAGGCCGGCGATAAAGCGGGTGGAAAAACTCAGTTGCTGGATATAGCGGTGATAGAGGAGCGGCAATAGAAAAGAGGCAAGCAGGGCCAGGGCAAGGCCTAACATCTGTCGCTTGAGATAGATCGGTTCGCCTGGTTTACGCTTCATATGTGACGAGTTTTTCAACTGGTCCTTCCCATTTCTTCACTTTCTCCATAGGGAGCGGGCAACAGTCCTTCACTGCGCGCATCGGACGAGCACAGGAGACCATCTAGTCCGCCCTCCTTCCTTTATTTCACCAGGAACGGTTTCGAGTTTTCCCCTGAGGCGGTGGTGACAGTGAGGAGGACCAGACCCTTCTTCCCACCGCTCGGCACAGTCGTCGTAATGCTGTCATTGGTCTGTTGGAACTGCGCTGGATGACCAGGGCCGAAGGAGACGCTCCGCAAGCAGGCTGCTGTGCCGAAGCTGGTTCCGGTGATGGTGACCTTGTCTCCAGCTTTTCCTTCGTCGGGCGTCAGCTTGTCGAGCTTGGGTGCCTCACCGTAACAGGATTGGGCTTTCCCCGCTGTCTCTGCCGACGCGAACTTCGGACCGGCCGATTTCTTGGCATTTGGGATTGTCTGGGTCTGGGACTGTTTCTTTGCTTTCGTCTCCTGCTTGCCTGGTTCCGCCGCCCAGGTACCGGCCGGGCTTATCGCGACCAGGAAGGTTGCCAGTACGCCAATGGCAACCGTGATGCTGGAACTTCTTGCTGTGTTCATGACCGGCCTCCGATCTTTTCGAGAGCGCACAGACGTCTCATTGATCACCGGTCTTGAAGCCGGTTGAATCAATCTTCGATCGTCGAGATATCGCCGAGGTCTTGACCGAGTTCTTTTGCCTTGAGTACCCGCCGCATGATTTTTCCTGACCGGGTTTTGGGGAGCGACGGCACGATGTCGATTTCTGACGGGACGGCGATTTTGCCGAGTTCCGTCATTACTTGATCCTTGATCGACTGGATCAGAGCCGGGCTTTCGACTTCCCCTTGTTTCAATATGATGAAAGCCTTGATCGACTCTCCCACAAGCTTGTGGGGCTTGCCGATGACTGCTGCTTCTGCCACGGCATGGTGACTGACTAGCGCGCTTTCTACTTCGGCAGTGCCGAGCCGGTTGCCGGCCACCTTGATCACGTCGTCGGCACGGCCCATGAACCACATGTAGCCGTCTGCATCTTTATGGCAGATGTCCCCGGCTGTGTAGCAGTTTGGGATGGTGTTCCAATACGTTTTGTAGCGTTCTGGATCTTTATAGATGGTCCGCATCATTGCAGGCCAGGGCTTCTTGATCACGGCGAAGCCGCCGGCGTTGGCGGGTAGGCTGTTGCCTGCACTGTCCACGACATCGGCTTCGATGCCGAGGAAGGGCCTCGTAGCGGAGCCAGGCTTCAAGGGGACGGTCGGCAGGGGAGTAATCATGATCGATCCTGTCTCCGTCTGCCACCAGGTGTCCATGATGGGTTTGTCCCCACCGGTTGCGCGATGAAACCATTCCCAGGCTTCCGGATTGATCGGTTCGCCCACGCTGCCCAGGATGCGGAGGGTGGAGAGGTCGTATTTCTTGG
Organism: Nitrospira sp.; assembly: GCA_009885705.1. Classification (GTDB taxonomy): domain Bacteria; phylum Nitrospirota; class Nitrospiria; order Nitrospirales; family Nitrospiraceae; genus Palsa-1315. Next base: position 5,222 of record VFKF01000413.1, read on the forward strand.
GCCAATCTTCCCCATACCGCATGAGCAGGCGAATGGCGGTGGGGGTCGTATAGAAAATCGAGACGCCGTAGCGTTCGATCAAATCCCACCAGCGGCCAGGGTTTGGATAGTCCGGCTTGCCTTCGGCGGTCAGGATCGTGGCGCCGTTGAGGAGGGGACCGTACACGATATAACTGTGGCCTGTGACCCAGCCGGGATCGGCGACGCAGAAGTAGACATCGTCGTCTTTGAGATCGAAGACATATTTCGTGGTGATGTAGGTGCCGACCATGTAGCCGCCATGGACATGGACGACGCCCTTGGGTTTGCCGGTCGTACCGGAGGTATAGAGGATATAGAGGGGATGTTCCGCGTCCAGATGCTCGGCCGCGCAAATCGCTTTTTCATCCTTTAGCCAGTCGTGCCAATCGATTTCTTTCGGTGCAGCCAAGGCGACGCCCGGGGTCTGTCGCCGCAAGACGATGACTCGTTCGACGCTGGGAGAAACGGCGACGGCCTGGTCGACTACCGTCTTGAGGTGCAGGACTTTTCCTCGGTCATACCCGACATCGGCCGTGATGACTAGTTTGGCTTCGGCATCTTGAATGCGGTTCGCAAGGGCCGGCGCGCTGAACCCGGAATAGACCACACTATGGATCGCGCCGATGCGGGCGCAGGCGAGCATGGCGACAATCTGTTCGGGAACTTTTGGCAGGTAGATCGTGACCCGGTCTCCCTTCGCAATCCCCAGCTTTTTGAGCGCATTCGCGCAACGATTGACCTGTCGATAGAGTTCCCCATAGGTGATGACTCGTTCCTGGTCCTGCTCACCTACCCAGATGATGGCGACCTTGTTCTTGCGCCAGGTTTTGACATGACGATCGAGACAGTTATAGGCAATGTTACAAGTGGCGCCGATAAACCATTTGGCCCAGGGGTAGTTCCATTCTAAGACCTTGGTCCAGGGAGAGAACCATTCCAGCTCCTTGGCGACGGCGCCCCAGAAGCCTTCCGGATCGGCAATCGATTTCTTATAGGCGCTCTCGTAGTCTTGGATATGAGCCGCGGCCTTAGTCTGAGCGGTCGGCTGATACACACGGGTTTCCTTGAGGAGGGTATCGATGTTCTCTGACATGGTTGGGATCACTCCTTTAGCTGGATGCTGAAAAAGTCCGCCAGCATAGTTCTCGAAACCCGTGAAGCGTATCTCGCAACACTCTCATCTGGGTTTGCGACGAGATACGAATGACGCTTCACGAACGACGGACACGCAGCCTTGATATTATGCTGGAGGGCCAGGGGGAACTCAACTACAGCCGCGATTGCTGTTGCGGTGTTCCGTTTCTTGACAGTCGCGCAAAGGCGAGAGTAGGCTGAATTAATTCTGCTTTATACACGAGGCTGGCGTAATTGATGTTGCCTATTGTTTCCCGAGCACCGCGGCACTTTCTTCTCGCGTTTCTTTCCTGCTTGCTACTCGCAATGGTTTGTCTGCCATCGGCTTCCGCCCAACTGGGAAAGCCGGAAGGGCTCTACTACAAGTCGTGGGCCATTATCATTGGGGTGGAGAATTATCTTCTGGCTCCGAAGATTCCAGGCGCGATTGACGATGCCAAGGCCGTGGCCCAATCCTTCCGTCAATTAGGTTTCGACGAAGTCGTGGAACTCTACGACAAGGATGTGAGTTTTCGCCGCCTGCAGCAGACGCTTTCCGATTTTCTGCCCCGCAAGGTCGGTCGGCATGATCGGCTTGTGCTCTATTTTGTCGGCCATGCCGGTGTTACGCAGGATCTTGACGGCAAGGAACTGGGGTATCTCGTGCCCTGGGATGCGCAGATCGGGAATGTCTCGAAATCGGTGACGTTTGAACAGCTCAAAGAATTTAGCCGTCGGAGTGCGTCCAAACATACGCTCTTCCTCGTGAACGCGGCGGTTCGCGGGTGGGAAGTTAGTTCGGCTCAGCCCCTCTCCCTTGAAGGGCGCTTAGCCCCGGAAGACGATACGGAGCGGCGAGCGGTACAACTCTTGACGGCGGGTGATAAGGGCGAGTCCCTGAGTCAGGAGCATGGGAAGAGTGTTTTCGTGCAGGCGCTGGTGCATGGATTGAGTGGCCTGGCAGATGGCAATAAGAATGGCTGGCTCATGGCTTCGGAAGTTGGGGACTATGTGAAGCAACAAGTTGTGGAGCGGTCGAAGGGAGCTCAGCACCCTCTCTTCGCACAGCTTGAAGGAGACGGGGACACGGTCTTGATCGAGGGGCGAAAGGCTGCGTTTGTCGCAGGGGCAGGGCCTCAGTCTCCATCTGAGCAACGGCAGGCCGCAAAGACGCAGTATGAACAGGCGTTTGCCTTGCTCCAAACCGGGAAGTTGGCGGAGGAAGCGCTGGAGCGGCTGAACAAAGCCTTGGAATACGACCCCACGTTTGGCGATGCCTATGTGCTCAAGAGTTATGTGTTGTTAGAAGTGATACCGAACCTGGATGCCGCGTTATCGGCGGCGAAGCTGGCGGTACAGTATGCGCCGAAGAACCCGGACTCTCAGTACACGCTTGGGTTGATTCACGAAAAACGAGGGCAGTATGCCGAGGCCGAGCGCGCGATGCAGGCGGCGCTGGTGGTCAATCCCAACTATGTGGATGTCTATTTCTCGTTGGGGATTCTCTATGCCGACGAGATGAAGGATCAGTCCAAATCAGTCGAGGCCTTCACTCGCTATCTCGAACTCGGGGGGAGCCATGCCCGTGCTCGGGCGGCTGTTGCATCGTCAGCTCCTCCCGCTCCTACCGCACCCTCCAAACCTTAGGGTTTTTCTCCTCCCTTGAGATAGCCCAGTCCGATCTTGACCGCTTTCCGCGTGATTTCTGCCCAGCGGACTTGCGGGTATTCAGCAAGGACCGCGGCTGCTTTGGGATCTTGTACTTCCATGTTCACAATCTTGATGATACCGTCATTGATCTGAATGTCTGCCACGGGGATCCTCCTTACAGAGAACATTGAGACGGTCAACCGTTGATCGCCTGTTGCGTTGACTGAGGTAGGGGTGCATGTTAGCATGATTTCGTTTGGATTCTCGAACGTTTGTCGCTGGCATCTGCCACTGTGCCGTGCGGTTTCACTGTCCAGATCATCACCAAGGAGGCATGGGTATGAATAGGGTACTGGGATTCAGGTCGAGGTTAGTCGGGGGGGGAGTCGCTGTTGCCCTGATGGTCGGACTGGTTGCGTGCGGCGGACCTCCAAAGTGGGTCAAGCAAGGGTCAGGGGCCTTTAACGAGAAAGACAGTAAAGCCTTTTATGGCGTCGGGTCTGTAGCCGGTGTTCGGAACGAGCCGCTGGCCTGGGACACCGCTGAAAATCGTGCCAGAGCTGAAATCGCCAAGACCTTTGAAACCTATACCGGCTACCTGATGCGCGACTATGCAGCCTCCACGACGGCCGGAGACTTTACGAAGAACACGGAAGAGCAGAATGTCGAGCGGGCCATCAAGACGGTGACGACGACGACGCTCAGCGGTGTGCGTCCCATTGAACGGTACAAGGACGAGAAAACGAACACCTACTACGTGTTGACCAAGCTGAATCTCGAGGAGATGAAGGATAACCTTGAGAAGGCGAAGGAGTTGAACTCGCAGGTTCGCGATTATGTCAGGAAGAATGCCGATAAGCTCTTCGATCGGCTCGAGAAAGAAGAAGATAAACGGGCGCCGAAGTAAGGGATCTGACTCATCGACTGTCAATGACTGCATTTGCGAGGAGGTATCGCGTGATCGTGATGGATCGTGGACGAATCGGGGTCATGGCGCTGGCGGTGCTGTTGTTGGCCGGTTGTGCGCAGGAAACGAAAATTACCAGAGTCGACTCCGGGGTCGTCACGGATCTGAGCGGGCGGTGGAACGATACCGATTCCAGGATCGTCGCGGAATCCATGGTGAAAGAGGCGTTGGAGTATCCCTGGCTCAATAATTTTTCCAGTTCGAAGCATCGCCAACCGGTCGTGGTCGTCGGGGCCATTCAGAACAGCAGTCACGAACATATCAACGTCAACACGTTTGTGACCGATCTTGAACGAGAGCTGACGAACTCCCAGAAAGTCACATTCGTGGCGGGAAAGGGCGATCGCGACGAGCTACGCACCGAGCGCAAAGAGCAGGCGATGTATGCGCGCGAGGATACGCAGAAAGCGCCGGGGAAAGAGATCGGCGCCGATTACATGATGAAGGGCACCATTGCCACGATTCTCGATGAGGCCGACGGGACGAAGGCCGTGTTCTACCAGATCGATCTCCAGATGGTGGATCTGGAGAGTAACGCCAAGGTCTGGTACGGCCAGAAGAAGATCAAGAAAGTTGTCGAAAAGAAACGTTCCATTTTTTAGGTTCCAGAACCTCCGTTGAGCTCTCTTGCCTCACGCCCCACCGCCCTTACTCAGGCACGGTGGGGCTTTTTTGTTTTCATTCAGTCTCTTGCGGCCTTGGTGGCCTTGTCGCTGTTGGCCGGCTGCGGTCCCTCGGTCAATCGGTATCTCCTCATTGAAACCAGTCTTCGCGCCCACGACCCCAAGGGCGCCGATGCCATTGTTGCGGCGGCTGAAAAAGACTACGGAACCAAGAGCCGTGTGCTCTATGGGATGGATCGCGGGATGACGCTCCAACTTGCCGGCGAGTATCAGCAGAGTAACGCGGTGCTCGAACAGGCGGAGGATGAGGTTGATCGCCTCTACACGAGGAGGATCCGAACGGAAACGCTCGCGTTCATGACGAACGATACGGCGTTACCCTATGAGGGTGATCCCTATGAGCAGGTGCTCATCAATGTCCTGAAGGCCCTCAATTATGCGACGATGGGCCAGTGGCAGGATGCGCTGGTCGAGGCCCGGCGTATCGATCATCGGCTCAATGTCCTGTCGGATCGAACCAAGGAGAAGAATGCCTATCGGGATGACGGTTTTGCCCGCTATCTGACCGGCATTTTGTATGAGGGCTCCGGGGATGTGAATAATGCGTTTATTGCCTACCGGAAGGCATACGAGACTCTCGAGGCGACTCGCGCATGGTCCCATACGGCCGTTCCCTCTCAGCTGCGTGTTGATTTGCTACGAACAGCCGAGGCGTTGCACTTCACGCAAGAATTGGCCGAGTACCAACAGGCTTTTCCCGAGACGAGATGGGAGAGCAGGCAGGCGTTGCAACAACTCGCTCAAGTGGTTGTGATCAGCTATAATGGCCGCGCGCCACACAAGGAGGATCAGTTTCTTGACTTGCCCATCAGTCTCGATGCGCTCCAGTTGGTGCTCCTCAATCGCGGGATTTCACAGTCGAATCGGCAATCCAACCGAGGGGTGGACACGGTGTTGTATGGACTGAATGGCCGCGTC
>VFKF01000285.1 GCA_009885705.1 Nitrospira sp.
GCATCCATCACGAGCGCACGTTCGGCGAACTGCATAGACGTGGAGTTATTGATTTGGGCGCGATTGAAAAAGACCTTGTACTGGCCGAGCACCATGTTGAACCAGGACACATGGCTGCTGGTGACCGCCGCATCGAGCACTTGCACCGAACCGGGACTTTGCGAGTTCTCCGAGGTCTCACCGGCCAGCTGGACGAAATACTTCAAATCAGGATTGAACACATGCCCCATAAACATGAGGCGGACGCGGCGAAGATTAAACTGGCTCGCGTTGTTGTCCGAGCGATTTGCGCGATAATCGCCAAAGACCCCCAGCAGTTCAGGGAAATTCTTGGCTTCGCCTGGATTCCGCCAGGCATCGTTGCGAAACCGCTGCGTAAAGCGCGTCTGCACAAACCCCCGGATCTTCAAGAGAAACGCATTGTCGTTCATCGAGAAGTTGAAGCCACGGTCGTACCAGCCCCTGAAGCTCGGTTGCATCAGATACGCGCGTCGCTCCGACTCCTTCATGACGTTGTTGTATTCTTCCTGGGTGATCAACCCCTGCTTGAGAGAACGCTCTAACAGCAATCGTGTCGCGGGATCGATCGCCTCCACAAACTGAAACTGGCCGTCTTTCTCCACCATCAGGCCCGACTCGGCCGCCGATGCAATGGCACCACCACCCAGCCACCAGCAGAGGAGCAGAAGCCCGATCGAAGAGAAAAACTGTTTCATAGAAGCATTCTGGTCGCGCATCATCCTCTTCTACCCTAGGGTCTCGCATGTCCTGGCCGCGGAACGACCAGCGGTGCGCCCTTCAAGAACTCACGAAATTCGAGCGCGCGAGCGCCCCCGCGCTCCATCACCCAATAGCGTCCCGGTTCAAAAAACAACAGATAGGCACCAGGCAGAGGAGGCAGACTTGGATTGTTCGGGTAATAGGCATCGAGCGATCGAATCGGCACTTCCGCATGGAGATATTCAACGGTGAGATAGAGGTAGGGACCGCGCACCGCCACCCAGCCGGACGTCACCGTGCGCGACTCCGAACGATTCTGCCCTGGAGCGAACAGAGAGAAATGCACCCGCTCCTCCGGCCCCGCCTTCTGCAACCCCTCTGCAAGCAGCGGCGTAACCACGAGTAATTCGTCCTCGTGAAACAGCCGATCCGGTGGACGCTCTTCGGCAAACCATCGCAGTGGCAGTCGCTGCTGTTCGCGGATGGAGAATCCTCGTAAGATTGACGTCAACTCATCGGCTCGAAGCTGCGCGGGATGACTGTACCGGGCCGGCGCCACTTCCTGCTGGAGAACCACGGCAGCACGCTGGCCCTGATAGAGCACCGTCGTCTGATAGGGAAGCCTCGCACAGCCAGTCGCGATCAACCAGCCGATCACAACGGCAAGCACGACCATCCTCTGCTTCGTCATACATCTCATGGCTTCGATGACATCGGACGATAACCCAGTTCCGTCAGAACCCTCTGCGCCTCAGGGCTGTGAAGAAAACTCAAAAACTGCTGACACCGTCCGCGATCGGGACAGGAGCGCAAGATCGCCATCGAATGGACGAGGGGCGGTTGCATGTGATCGAGCGATGTCGCCACCACTCGTACACGCTCACGCTCCTGTACAGCATCGGGGCCATAGACAATCGCCACGTCGGCCTTGCCATGCAGAAGATGGTCGAGCACGCTTGGCGCATCGGCAGCCACATCGAGCCGATCCTGATGCTGGTCAAATCCCAAAACATGCAGCAACTGCATGGTCTGTTTCCCTAACGTGGTCAAGCCTGGATCGGCAATCGCCACACGCAGATGCGAATCCTGCTCGAGCGACTCAAACGACGTGGGGGCATCGACCAGCGATTCCGGCACCACCAACACCAGCGGCACCGCCGCATAGGGGACGCTGGTTCCTGGCAGGACGTAATATTTCTGCTGCAAGCGCGCAATCAACTCGTCCCCGCCCGGTGCAATCAGATGGATGGGACCGGTCCCGATAAAATAGGGCCCGCGATTCTCGATCGTGGCAACCGTCTGGCGCAGAGCCAATCCTGTATCGAACACGAGTCGAACCGTGACCCCGGGGTTCGCCTCTTCAAACGCACGGCCCAGCGCCTTGAGCGGACCGGCGACGGACGGAGACGCCGCAATCACAAAGGGTTCTGCGAGGCTCGAAGAAGAGCCCATCATGAACAAGAGCAGCGCGAGAAAACAGGAAAGACGATGTGGTTGCCTGAGCGCCGTCATGATCATGCTAAGGACTGCACCGTTCCTGTGCTCGTGGTGTCATATCCGCCGAGCGCATCGATCTCCGCGCGAAATGAGCGGCTGGCGATGGTCTCAAAAAGATGAGCCAGCGTGGGATGAGACTTGAGATAGGCCTTCGGAACGACGAGGTCGTAGCGCGCGGCTTGAAGAGGCACAAAGTCGAGGCCAAAGAGTTGCGCGGCGGACCGAATCCCGATCCCGACGTCAGCCTGCTGGCCGGCGATGGCCCGGGCAACTTCAAAGTGAGACGACACCGTCTTGTCGTACCCACGCACCAGAGTCGATTCGATTCCCGCTGCGCGTAGCCGTTGATCGAGCAACAGTCTGGCTCCCGCCCCCTCTTCGCGATTCACAAGGAGAATCTGAGGATCAGCTAAGTCGGCTGCGGAACGAATGGACTTAGGATTGCCAGGACGGACGAGGAAGCCTTCCTCCCAGGTTGCGAAGGTGACGACATCATAGTTCGAACCCTTCAATATACGGCGGAGGTATGGCAGATTCGACTCCCCGGTCGCCGGATCGAAGAGGTGAAGACCGGCTACGTGCACCTCGCCCTGCTGCAAGGCCCGCAGGGCCGCCATACTCCCCATGGTCCAACCCACGACGGAGGTGAGATCCTTGCCCCGCCGCAAATGCGCGCCGGCAAGAAAGATCGCGGGGTCACAGCCGGCGACAGAAATCTCCTCTTCGATCGCCTGACGATCGCGTGACAAGTTCACTCGCACCGTCGA
>VFKF01000463.1 GCA_009885705.1 Nitrospira sp.
CAGCACAAAAGCCGTATCTCGTGAAACGTTACTCGTGAAGCGGAAGACTTTCAGGCTTGCGAGATACGCTTCACGAGATACGAACGACGGACCAACGGTGAGAATGGCCTTTTTGAGCATCCCGTAACAGTATTGAGGAGGATAGTGGGAGTGGGGCGCGGTTAAAACACGGTGGCGGAGTTGCCTTCGGTGATTTTGAGGCGGAGTTCCTGGCTTTCGAAGAAGATGATGCCGCGATCTGTGGCGATCTCGTATCGAAGATTGATGTCGCTCTCGAATCCTGTCCAGCTGTAAAACTTGACGGAGCCGCCGGTAAATTGTCCCGGTGTGCGGTCGAGTGAGCCATAGCGGGACTGGAGATAGGTCAGGATCTGATCGTGGGTCGCTTTGCCTTGGTAGCGGACGGTGACGCGGGCAAACTTCCCGTCCACGGTGAGGAATCTCATGGAGTCGACCTTCGCTGGGCCGAGCGAAGGGGCTCCGGTTTTCAGTTCATAGGTCTGAGCACGGCCGGTGTCCTCGATTTTGGCAAAGGTGTCTGTTTCGGAGAAGGATGCACCCCAGGGGATGCCCTCGAAGCCGTTCGGATCGTTCTGCATCGGTACGGCGTAGGCCAGAGTGCCGGACAGGGCTAGCACAGATAAGGTTTGGATCAGGATGCTCAAAAAGGCTGTTCTCACCGTTGGTCCGTCGTTCGTATCTCGTGAAGCGTATCTCGCAAGCCTGAAAGTCTTTCGCTTCACGAATAACGTTTCACGAGATACGGTCGTTGTGTTGGCGGACTGTTTCAGCATCCTGTCACTCCGCTGAATCCGTAATGCGGTCGTTAAATCGAGGCGCGAGGGTGCGGCTGTCGATAAAGAGATAGCCCCGCTCCGTGTTCGCGTGATACGTCAGGTTGATCTCTGTGTCGGCTCCGCGCCATGTATATTGCTGATTGAGGCCTCGCATCATCTGTCCGGGGATGCGCTCCAGGGAACCGAATTGCTGTTCGAGATAGGTGAGGATCTGTTTGTGCCGATCGTCGCCTTGATAACGGATGGTCACCCGGGCAAATTGGTCATCGACCGCCAAGAAGCGGACGCTGTCGACCGGGACTCCGGCATACGACGGCGGACTGTTCTTCAATTGGAATTCGTTGACATGGGGGCCTGGAGTGGTGATTTCGAAGTCCGGCCTTGCGGTGAGGGCTGCCCCCCAAGTCATGCCCTGGGATCCGTTGGGATCGTTCACCATCGGCACGGCATGAGCGAGCAGGGGGCTGCCGAGAGCGAGCAGCAGTCCCCAGAGAACGAGGAGTCTGCCCGCGTGATGTCTCTGCCGTGCGATCATAGCAGAACGCTACCATGGCCGATCCGATGGCGCAACTCCCTCCGTTTTGTTGAGAATGCCCCGAGGCATAGCTTATAATGCGCGCGTTTTTCCATGTGCGTAGCGGCGAGGAAGCGATACATGATTGAAAGCGATGCGTTTGTCCAAGCACTCCAGGATATCGGGGTGGATTTCTTTACGGGGGTCCCTGATTCCATCCTGGGCGGTATTATTGCCGAGTTGATGGAGCGGCGCCTCTATACCCCGGCCGTGAGGGAGGACGAAGCGGTGGCGATGGCAGCCGGGGCCTATATGGGCGGCAAAGTCCCAGCTGTCCTCATGCAGAACTCCGGGCTCGGAACTTCCCTGAATACGTTGATCTCTCTGAACTATATTTATCAGCAGCCCTGCATCCTGATCGTGTCCTGGCGTGGGCAAGGCGGGAAGGATGCGCCGGAGCATCTGGTCATGGGTGAGGTGATGGAGCCGTTCCTCGATACCATGAAGATCCCCCATCGCACCTTGACGGAAAAGACAGCAGTCGAGGATCTGAGATGGCTGGCGGAGACCTTTATGAAGCAGCGCATTCCCGTCGCGCTCTTGATTACCAAAGGGGTTGTGAAAGGGTTACACCCATGAGGCCGGAGCAAGGAACGATGCAGAGTCGGGCGATGGCCATGGCAGCGTTGATGGAGCTGCTGACCGATCAGCCGGTGATTATTTGTAACGGATTCCCTTCGAGAGAAGCCCAGAAAATTGCCGATCGTCCGACCCATTTCTATATGATCGGGTCCATGGGCTCAGCGGCGGCGATCGGGCTGGGTGTGGCGTTGGCCAAGCCGAAGAAACAGGTGATCATTTTCGACGGTGACGGCAATGTGCTGATGGGCATGGGCACGTTGGCGACGATCGGCGCGCTCAAGCCGAAGAATTTCATCCATGTGGTGTTCGATAACGAAGTCTACGGCACAACCGGCAATCAGCCGACGATTTCCAATGTCGTTCAGCTGGAGAAGGTGGCAAAGGCCGCCGGCTACGTGAACGTCGAACGGGTGCGGGAACGGGAAGACCTGGTCTACGAGTTCAAAGACATGCTGAAGAAAGACGGGCCGAGCATGTTGCTGGTGAAAGTCAACGAGATGGTGGAAGATGCCGGGCGGGTAATGCTGGATCCGCCGGACATAACAAAGCGGTTCATGAACGCAATACAATAGCGATCAGCCTTTAGCCGTCAGCGGTCAGCTCCGAATGAGCTGATGGCTGAAAGCTGATGACTGAGAGCTGAAGGGACATATGATTCTCCTGAATCCAGGGCCTGTCAACGTGTCGGAGCGGGTACGGCAGGCGCTATTGCGACCGGATATCTGCCATCGGGAGTCTGAGTTCACCGAACTCCTGTACGGGATTCAGGCCAAGCTGCTGAAACTCTTTGTGCCGGGGGCGGAGGCGGATTATGCCGCCGTGGTGCTGACCGGGTCGGGAACGGCGGCGGTGGAGTCTGCCGTCATGTCGTCGCTCCCGCAAGGCAAACGGATGTTGGTGCTCAACAACGGTGTGTACGGCGAGCGCATTTCCCAGATGGTCGGGCTCAATCGCCTGGGTGTGTCCGAACTCAAATACGACTGGACGACGAAACCGGATCCAGAGCGGCTGCGGCTGGCGCTCCGGCAACATCCGGAGGTGCAGGCGGTCGCGATGGTCCATCATGAGACGACCACCGGCCTCATCAACCCGGTCAAGGAAGTCGCGGAAGTCGTCGACAGCCAGAACCGGGTCTTCATCCTGGACGCGGTCAGTGCCTTGGCAGGCGAGCCGCTGGATATCGCCGGGCCCCACATCTATATGGTGGCAGGCACATCCGGCAAATGTATCCAGGGATTCCCCGGCTTGGGCTTCGTGCTCGTCCGCAAGGGATTTTTGGAGAAGATGCGTGGCTACCCCAGACGGTCGATCTATCTCAGTCTCACGCAATATGTGGATAATCAGGGCGCCGGGACGACTCCGTTTACGCCGGCCGTGCAGATCTATTATGCGTTCGACGAAGCCTTGAGCGAACTGATGGAAGAGGGTGTGGCCAAGCGGATTCAGCGATACAAGAAGATCGCGACCCTGATCCGTGATCGCATGGCGAAGCTGGGCGTGAAGCCGCTCCTGGCTCCCGACAAACAGTCCAACACGATCACGGCCTATCATCTCCCCGAAGGCATCACCTATCAGTCGTTGCACGATCGACTCAAAAAAGAGGGCTACGTGATTTACGCGGGCCAAGGCCAGTTCGAGAGCCAGATCTTCCGCGTGGCCAACATGGGTGTCCTGTCGGAGGCGCAGATCGTCGGGTTCCTCGATGCCTTTGAACGGATCTTAGGCAAAGCATGAAAGCCATCATCCTCGCAGCAGGGGTCGGGAAGCGCTTGTGGCAGGTGACACAACATCGCCCGAAGTGCCTCGTCGAGATCGGCGGACAGACACTGTTGCATCGTTACCTTACGTCGCTCCGGAGCGTCGGCATCCAGTGCGCCGACATCGTCGTGGGGTACAAGCAGGAGATGATTCGCGCGGCGGTGGCGGCGAACTCCTGCGATGTGCGTGTGAATTTCCTCGTCAACGAATCGTTCCATCGAGGCAGCATTTCTTCGCTCTGGATCGCGCGGACGGCCCTGGACGACGATGCCATCGTTATGGATGCGGATGTCCTCTTTCATCAGGAGATTCTGCGCCGCCTGGTGCAATCGCCCTACCCGAACGCGTTGCTCATGGACGAAACCGTCAAGCAGACCGGAGAGGAATGTATGGTGGTGGTGGAAGGTGGGCGTGTGATTGCGCTGACCAAGAAGATGCCGCAGCACTACGATTATGCCGGAGAAGGGGTGGGGTTCCTCAAGGTCCGTCATGCCGATGCGACCCATGTGGTGGCCTCCCTCAGGACCCATGTGGATCGCGAAGCTTGGCAGATGGAATATGAGGATGCGCTCGTGGGGTTCTTTGCCGACGTCAAAGTCGGGCATGAAAAAATCGGGGGGCTTCCCTGGACCGAAATCGACTTTCTGGAAGATGTAGAAAAAGCGGAACGGGACGTGTTGCCGAAACTATAGGTGCGTCGTTCGTGGGAAGACGGAGCTGATAGCGAATGGCTTATGGCGTATAGCACGAACAATGAAAGTCCTGTCTTTTCTGCACCTGCTCTCGGCCATAAGCCATACGCTACAAGCTCTTTCATTCTGACGAGATACCAGCGACGAAAAATATGAGCGAGAGCGCAGTCCAGAAACAGACAGGCCTCCAGGGATTGAGCACGGCGATTCTCTTGCCGTCGGTGAACCTCTTCGGCGAATCGGCCGGTCTCTATGCCGATGAAGTGGGTCCGCTCACCAGCGTGGTGGGGATCGGCCTGTTCCAGCGGACGGTGTTGACGCTGCAGCGCGCCGGCATCAGGCAGCTCATGATCCTGGTCGGGCCGGAGGAAGACCAGCTCAAGCAGGCGTTGGGGAAAGGGCCGCGCGTCACGATCCCCGTGCGCTGGATGCCGATTCGTGAGTTTCCCCTGGACGACCCCCGCACCTGGGAAGCGCTTGCGGCCGAAGTGCATGGCTTCTGTCTTCTCTCTGGTGTGCAGGGGGTGTTTGCGAGCCCCTTGATCGAAAGCCTGCGCCATGAAGTGCAGGAGGGCCAGGCGATCCTCGTGGCACGAGCCGATCGTGAACGAGATCGACAGTCACAACGGCCTGGTGTGCGCGTGAAGGCGCAGGACGGACGGCTGCTCTCGATCTCCACCAGACAGGACGACGCAAGGCTGGTGGCCACGGATCTGGTGGTGCTTCCGGCCAGTTTTATGAGTAGTGCCAGCCGCATTGGCGTGGAAACCGGCAGGGTGCCGATTCGCCGATGGCTCGAACGAGCTGCGGTGGATGGACATGTGCAGGTGCTGTCCACGGAGACGAACCGTGCCCATTGGTATCAGGACGTGCGCGATGCCGCCGATGTGAAGGCGGCCGAGACGCAGCTGTTCAATTCTCTCAAGGGCGAGTTTGAGGGGTTCGTCGACCGGTTTTTCAATCGGAAGATCTCCCGCTGGCTCACTCGTCTCTTTCTTGCCGCAGGTCTCTCGCCGAATGCCATTACGATGGTTGCGACCGTAGTTGGCTTGGTCTCCGCCGCAGGCTTCGGAGTCGGGACCTACAGCGCCGGCATTATTGCCGCGCTGCTCTTTCAATTGGCCGCCATCATCGATTGCTGCGATGGAGAAGTCGCGCGATTGACCTTTACCGAGTCGCCCTTCGGAGCTTGGCTCGATATTGCCATGGACAATGTCGTGCATATGGCGATCTTTGCAGGCATCGCGGTGGGCTCGTATCTGCGAGTGGTGGGAAGCGAAGGGGCATGGGTTCCCTTGGCCTTAGGTGTGGCCGCGGTAGTTGGAAACGGGCTCTCGTTCTGGCTCGTCACCCGCGCACAGAAGATCAAAGCCGCGAGTGCCTGGAAGACACCGGTGCAGGCGGCCTGGTCGGACTTCATGCTCAAGAACGTAGCCAGCCGTGATTTTTCCGTGATCGTGCTGCTCTTTGCCCTCTTGGGCAAGCTCGATTGGTTCCTCTGGATGGCCGCGATCGGATCGATGGTGTTCTCCCTCCTGATGCTCTGGGTCATCAGACCGTCCGCCACCACTCGTGCTTAAGAGGTGGCAGGGAGCGGCCAGGTGCCCTTCTTGCTCGCAGAACGCGCACGATCAGAATGTGCTCGTCCGATGCGCGCAGTAAAGGGCAGCCTGGCCACTCCCTTGCTGAAGGTGTGGAGATAAAGGTACGCTCCTCTATGATCGGTCTGCGTTCCCTCTTCACCATGGATCTCTAGCGTAGCGTGTTTAGACTCTTCCTACTCTTTGTCGGTCTCCTCACCCTCGTTCTCATCGTCTGGCATATCGGTCCTGGGAACATCTATGACGCGGCCGCACAGCTCGGGCCTGGTGCGCTTCTCGTTCTGCTGATTCCCTCCGTCATCATGTATGTGATCGAAGCCTATGGGTGGAAAGTCACGCTGGGTCCCTCGGCGAAGGATATTCCCTTCTGGCGGGTGCTTGCGATCCGAACGGCTGGGGAAGTGGTGAATATGACGACGCCGAGCGCCTATGTCGGGGGTGAGCCGCTCAAGGCCTATTTGCTGAAGAAGCATAACGTGCCGATGGTGGAGGGGTTGGCCTCGGTCATCATTGCTAAAACGACGATGACGATTGCCGAAGTGTTGTTTATTTTGCTCGGCATCGCGTTAGGGGTATGGCTGTTAGGTGGGAACGATTCATCCGGTCAGACCGTGGCTGCGGCACTCTTGAGCGTGGGGCTGCTGGCCTTCGGGACTGCAGCCTTTGTGTTCGTGCAGCGGCAAGGGCTCTTTACCTGGCTCTTGGGGTTTCTGAGGAAGATCGGGCTGAAGATTGCCTATCTGGAAGCGCGCGAAGAGCAGTTACGGTCGCTGGATCGAACGATCTTGAGTTTTTACCGGGACAACCGTCCAGCCTTTTATGCCTCTACTGGGCTTTTCTTGTTGGGCTGGTTGTCCGAGGCCTTGGAAGTGTACGTCATCCTCTATTTTCTCGGCGGTCCTGCCATGGCTCTCTCCGCCATCTCCATCGGCGCCCTTTCCGTCTTCATCAAAGGCGGCACCTTCTTCATCCCCGGCAGCCTCGGCGCCCAAGACGGCGGCAATCTCCTGTTGCTCAGAGCCTTCGGCTACAGCGACGTGACCGGCATCACCTTCGCGTTGCTGAGGCGGTTCCGCGAACTGGTCTGGATTGGTCTAGGCCTGCTCTGTCTAACTTTTGTCGGTGGGCGCTCAGTGGCCATTCAGGAAGAGCGCACTCAAGATCCAGGAAACGGTTCCTGACACCTTTCTCTCTCTCTCATTCATGAGGAAGCGCAAGTCGCAGCACGCTTTACGGCACGGAACGCTAGTGCTAGGATGGTGATACATTGTAGTACCAATCTGGAGGTGCGCGTATGGTGAAGAAGTTGACGAAGCATGGCAATAGTCTGGCCCTCGTGCTCGATCGCGGAGTTCTCGACCTCCTGGAGATCGATGCAAATACGCCACTCAACATCAAGACAGACGGTACCTGTCTTATTGTGACACCGGCTCGGACGCCCGCGCGGGAGAAGAAGTTCCTGTCGGCGTTGGCGAAGGTGAATCGGCAATATGGTCCAGCATTGAAAAAGCTGGCGGAGTAGACGATGAATCCGCAGTTTTTGACTCTGGACGAGATCCTGGCCATCCATCGCGACCAGATCAAACGATACGGTGGCACGCTCGGTGTCCGCGATGTCGAACTGTTGGAGTCGGCTCTTGCCGCGCCTCAATCCGGGTTTGGCGATCGGTATCTTCACGGCGATCTTTTCGAGATGGCATCGGCCTATCTCTTTCACTTGGTACAGAACCATCCGTTCCTTGATGGGAACAAGCGGGTCGGGACCGCCGCGGCGCTTACATTCTTGATATTGAACGGGGTGGAGACCAAGATTCCCAACCAAGCTCTTGTGGCGACGGTGCTCGCTGTTGCCCAAGGGGAGATGGAAAAGTCAGCCCTCGCTGATTTCTTTCGCGCGCACGCGAAATCATAGTCATTCTTGTCGTCCTTGGCCACTGTTCCGGCGTTTCTGCCCCCAAGAAAAGGGCAGTCGTGCCGTCGCGCTAAGCCAGAGCCCTGTTGCTTGTCATAGCGAAGCTTCGCTTGGCACAGCAACTAGTTCCGTTCCGACTGGTCGCCGAACGGAACGTCGAACAGGCTGCGCCACCCGTAAGAACGGGCCGCGAGGTTTCGCTATGACAAGAACCTCAACAGGGCTCTGATGCCCGCAGCGCCAGCACGACTGCCCTTGAGAGGAAGAACGAGCCAGCATTGTTCGATGGTTGCAGCGGGAAGCTTATCGCCAGAATCTGGGTCAGCGGGTATCAGCCTGAGGATTTAATTTTAGAGTGATGGCTTCGCCATTATGCGGTGCCAACGCCGAAGGTGTTTGAGGTTCGGGAGCTTCGTTTTGCCGTTGAACAGATAGTTCTCGATCACACCGTAGAGATCGTAGTCGACGAACAACGGGCGGTCAGCAAGCAGAAACGGTGACTGGGTCAGCATGTTGTCGAATGGCTTCAGCAGCTCCACGAATTGACGGCACAGGTCTTTGCGCTGGTTCGTCCATGCTTGGACACAACCCTTCCCGAACTTCCGTTCCTTGTGTCGAATCAGCATGACCCGTTCGACCAGAGGTCGTGCCGGGATGATATAGCTGTCGTTGATCTTGAACCCCACCATCTCCAAGTCATTTTCAATGTAGCGCGAGAGAAGGAGCTGAATGCCCTCGAACTCTTTCGGGAACAGATTCAGTTCGTAGCGTCGATCGATGTGCCGCGCGACCTCTTGTCCATAGTCCGTGACATCACAGACGGCCTGCTTCCCATCGACCAGGCAGGGCACCGTATAGCCACGTCCGTTGGTGGCTTTAATAATGGAGGCTCGCTCGTGAAAGGGAATGTTGCGAAGGCGAAATGGGATGTCGTGCTGCTCAAGGATGTGCCGCACGGTGATGCAGAACGGCGACCAGGGAAACTGGATGAGCGTGAGCATGGGGTCTATATGACGGAAGCTGGGAGAAAGTTCAACGGTGGGTAAAATCTGTAGATGAACAGAC
This sequence comes from Nitrospira sp., assembly GCA_009885705.1. Classification (GTDB taxonomy): domain Bacteria; phylum Nitrospirota; class Nitrospiria; order Nitrospirales; family Nitrospiraceae; genus Palsa-1315. Next base: position 8,982 of record VFKF01000463.1, read on the forward strand.
AATCCAATCGGTCATCGCGAGGAACGGAGGAGATGATAGTTTCTCGCAGAACAGAGGAAGGGATGGAGGCTGGTGATCTTCTGTGCTCGCGCAACGCGCGGCCTCAGAAGGCCCTCGTTGGACGCGCGCAGTGGAAGATCAATCAGCCCCCATCCCTGAAGAGAGAACGAGCGAGCTTGGAGG
>VFKF01000477.1 GCA_009885705.1 Nitrospira sp.
CTCTGCCGATCGAGTTCCGCGCCGCAGCCTGTGCGAAGGTGGCCACCTTTCCGGAAGCCGACCTGAAACAGATTCAGGTTCCGGTGGACATCAAGAAATGGTGTCCGACCCTGTCGCAGGCCATCGACTTGCAGATTCAACGGCCCGCCGACTACGAGTCGCTCACGCTCAACGTCTTTCGTTATAGCTACCTCAGTGGCCTCGATGGGGAAGTGCCGGGCGAAGAGAAGGGGAAAGTCGCTCGCGCGGATAAAGTTCTCTCGAAAGACGATCAGCGGGACCGTCCGGAAGGCACGAGCCAGCTCGACTACGTGCGGGCGTTGGTGGCGCGTATTTACCAGGAAGGGGAAGGCGCAAGAGCGATCGGCATTTTGGGCACGGACCCTTACGATGCCCTGCTCATCATCAAGGCGCTCCGACCCGCGTTCCCCCATGCGATCTTCTTCACCGTCGATCTCGATGCGCGCCATCTCCATTCGAGCGAATACAAATCGACACGCAACATGGTGATTGCCTCCCCGTTCGGGCTGCAATTGGAGGGAGGACTCCAACGCGACGTCCCGCCGTTCCGGAGCAGCTATCAAACGTCGGCCTACCTGGCCACCCTGCAAGCGGTGCAGTTTGTCGCTTGTGGGCAGGCCGGTCATCAGCCGTCCGCGGCCGGACCCTGCACGACGGGATACCATGTCGACTTGACGCCGGACGACCGCATTTACGATGCAGGATCTCATCCCAGGATCTTTGAAGTGAGTCGCGACGGAGCGGTGGACTTGAGCCCGGTGGACAAGGAGGGGCTGCGCACGGTCCATCCACTCAGGCAGGACCTGGCTCATACGGACGAATTGGGAGCCCTGAAACAGGGAGTCGGATTCGATAACACCGCGGTTGCGGCGACGCTGATTGTTGCGCTGTTGATCGCCACGGTCATCGCCTGGAGCAATGAGCGGCTTTGGTTGTGGGTCTTGCGACATCCTCGTCTGCTGACGGTCACAGTCCTCATCGCGGTGGCGTCGTTCGCGGCCTTCGTCGCCTTCGGCGGGGCAGAAGCGCTGTTAGCGAATCATGACGAAGGGGAGCCCTTCTCCTGGACCGCCGGGGTCAGCGTCTGGCCGAGCGAACTTCTCCGCCTCTTCGTGGTGATGCTCTGTCTAGTCATGCTGGGGAAGGGGCTGCGCGATCTGGCCAAGAACAGCGACGCGATCAGCGAGGATTTTTTATTTCAGGATGAGTCGGGACGCTGCCGATTATCACTCCGGACCTTCTGGGCCAACTTGCA
>VFKF01000166.1 GCA_009885705.1 Nitrospira sp.
AGGGGCGATCAGGAAGCGTCCACGCCCAGTCATTCTCGTGTTGAACAAGGTGGATCTGGTCAATAAGCTCAAGTTGCTGCCGGTGATGGAAACGTATGCCAGATTGTTCGCTTGGACAGACGTGGTGCCGGTATCGGCTGAAACCGGCGACAATGTCGATCGATTGCTGTCGGTGACCGTGGCCCATCTGTCAGAAGGGGATGGGGCCTATGATGCAGAGACCGTCACCGATCAGTCCATGCGGATGCTGGCGGCCGAAATCGTTCGCGAAAAAATTCTGCATCAGACCTACGAAGAAGTGCCCTACTCTGTTGCCGTAGAGGTCGACGAGTTTGTCGAGGAGGGAAAGCTGGCTCGTATCAGTGTCACGGTGCTGGTCGAGCGGGAGTCTCATAAGGCGATCTTGATCGGGAAACATGGAGAGCGGCTCAAGTCGGTCGGGACGGATGCGCGACGCGAGATGGAGCAAATCTTCGGGATGAAAGTGTTTCTGCAGGTGTGGGTGAAAGTGCGGGAGGCATGGCGAGAAGATGAGCATGCCCTCACCGAATTAGGTTACTAGTAGGATCGAGATGTTGCCGACGGAACGTATGACAGAATCGAGCCCAGTAGATCCGCGCTCTCGTTCGGGGGATAAAGATCTCCTCCGCGACGCGTTGCGTGACCAGGCCGATCGGGGTCGGACCAAGTCCGACATCGTGCTGCTGTCGGTGCAACGGCTATTGCGGCGTGGTGCGATCACCAATCTTGCAAAAATGCTGGGCCGAATGCACCAAGCCGACGTGGCCAAAGTCATTCTGCATCTGTCGTCGCCCAAAGAAAAGCGGGAAGTCTTCGAACTGGTGCGGGGCGAGTCGAAGCGCGGCCAAGTTCTGAGCGAACTCGATAGCGACAGTATCAATCAAGTGCTGGCGGACCTCCTGCATTCGGATATCGCCTGGCTGATCAAAGATCTCGGTCCTGACGACGTGGCCTACATCCTCGGTGTGTTGCCGGAAGAGCGAGCCACGGAGATTCTTTCGCTCATGCGGACGGAGGACTCCACCGAAGTTGCCGACCTGCTGAAGTATCCGAAGGATACGGCCGGCGGCATCATGACGACGGAGTTCTTCGCACTTCCGGAAGAGGCTACGGCGCAAGATGCCATCCGACGTCTCCAGCTGGCAACGGATGCGGAGATGGTGTTTTATATTTACGTGACCGACAAAGATGAGCATTTGGTCGGCGTGCTTTCGCTGCGACAGTTATTGACGGTTCCTCCCACGACGCCGCTGAAAAACATTGCCACGCGTGACGTGATCAGTGTGACGG